>SLLF01000219.1 GCA_007134175.1 Kiritimatiellia bacterium
AAATAACCGATTCCGCCCAAACGCAACTCAAACGTATTAGTGCCCTGAGCGGTGATCGTCATGCGCTCCTTGACACCATCCACTTGACCGGGATCGAGTCCACCCAGAAAGAGCAGGGTAAGGTGCATCTGTTCCGCGCGCGCCCAGCACACGTTAATGCCAGCTAGCGGCAGCTGTTTCTGCAGCTCAACCAGTTCCCGGATAACGTCTCCCGACAGGTTGAGCGCGATGAAACAGCGTTGGACGTTGGTCATCGTCATATGGTGCCCATAATCAATCACAGCGTCAGGATTGGGTAAAGTGCTTTTCCCAAGGTCCAGGAGATACCTCTGCTCCGGTCTAATCAAGATTGTCACTACAGGCTGCCCTCACTCTCATGTGTTCCTGTTCCTTAAGGAAGTGAGCGGGATGGTTTTCCGGCTCTTTTATGAATTATTTTTTTAGGCGTGCAAGCGGCACGTGCCGGGTTTGCATCGACAGCATGCCTAGGCAAGGTTTAGGGTTTGTCCGTAACTTAAAGGCGTGTCTCCAACCAAGGGCACGTGGGCGGCGATCGGTGATCATACTGACGGGAGATTGGGTATAATGCTGGAATTTTGGCAGACTCATGGTTATGCGTGGATCATTCTTCCATTGCTGATCTTTTGCGCGCGTATACTGGACGTTACCGTCGCTACACTCCGTTTGATGTTCCTCGCGCGGGGAGCGAAGACGCCGACGGTCATCACCGGGTTTTTCGAGGCGTTGATTTGGATCATTATTATCAGCCAGGTCATCCGCAACCTGGACAACGTGATGAGTTATGTCGCGTACGCTGGCGGATTTGCTGCCGGCAGCTACATCGGGATGCGCATCGAGGAGCGACTGGCGCTGGGGAAGGTAGTGCTCCGGGTCATCTTGCGCAAACCAGGCGATGTGGTGGTGAATGCCCTGCGCGAGCAGCACCACAGCCTAACCTGCGTTGACGCCGAAGGGGCCCGGGGACCGGTACAGATTCTTTTCATGGTGCTCAAGCGCTCTGAGATCAAGGCCGTACTGGCCTTGATAAAGCAATATAACCCGAACGCATTTTACACCATTGAGGACGTACGTTATGTTAGTGACCGCGTTACGCCCGAAGCGGCGGCCACCCCGTTGAGCGGCTGGGCCTTGGGCAGATGGCGCTTACGATTCAAATGATAGCTAAACGATATCCCACTCTTTTACGTCACCGCCGGTGGTTCAGCCTACTGGTCGTCGGGTGCTGCAGTTGGACGGCTTTGGCTGGCGGTCCGCGTTTAACCGTTGATGCCCCCCACTTCAATTTCGGCGAGCAGCCCAATCATCTTACCATTGAGCATACCTTTGAGGTCCGCAATGACGGCGACGCCCCGCTGGAAATCGAACGCATCCGGTCGTCCTGCGGCTGTACGGTGGGTGCGGTTTCCCAGCGCCGGCTGGCGCCAGGCGAAACGGCCACGATCACCGCCCACTATCGCTTGACCGGCCGCCGCGGCAACCAGTACAGCGTGCTGACCCTGGAAACCAACGACCCGGTTAATCCTCACACACGGCTAATTATGTCGGGGTACGCCCTGCAGGAAATGGTGGTACAGCCGGCCCATCTCTTTTTTGGCGAGGTGACGAAGGACGCTGTGCCAGCACGAACGATTCAAATCCGCGGCGAACCCCACCAGCCGTTTTCCATTACCCGAATCACCATGGAGGGCGATGGCTTTTCGTGGGATGAGCCGATGACGATTGCGCCGCACGACTATCATTTGACGGTTACCGTAAGCGATGGTGGGCCGGCCGGGGCGTTACACGCCGCACTGGCCATTCACACCACGCATCCGGATTATCCCGTCCTGACCGTTCCCTTGCGGGCCAATAGGGCGGGACCGCTGAATGTGGCGCCGGCGGCGTTAACCCTGGTGCTGGACCCGGATCGATCGGTAACCCGATTTGTCGTCGTGCGCCCGGGCACCGTTCAAGATTTCGAGATCACTGAAGTGCAATCTCCGATCGCCGACGTGGATGTGCGATTGGTTCGTTTGGGCACTGGGGGGTATCGTATCCAGTTAACTAATTTACGCGGGCTATCGGAATTGGCCGGACAACCTCTGCGCATTTACACGACGGCCGAGGCCATGCCGGTAATTGAAGTACCTTTTGATCTTATCCAACAACCCTGAACACCTCATTTGTCCAGATGACCACCGCCAACAAGACAGAACCGAAGTAAGGAGTACCGCCATGATTTCCCATTACCAATCCTATACCCGCCCCGTCAGTCGGTACGGCCGGACACCACCCATTTCTCGACTTCCGCTCGCGTTACTGGTCGCGGCCTTTTTGCCCTTTGTGATGCCCGTCGAGGCCGAGACAGATCCCGCAGAGCTGCTGCAGGCGACGTACGGGAATGAATCCCTGATTCGGCGCCTGGGCGACCTGCTGATGACTTTCCAGCAGGCCGGCTTGGAGTGGGAGGAAGATGCGTTATTCGAGCAACTGGCCACCACGCTCGTGCAGCGACTGGATCCACAGGGCGGCCTCGATAATGAGGCGGCCATCTCCGCGCGTCAGCGGCGCCGATCAGGTTGGGTTTATGCCCCCGGCCTGCGGCTAGCCACTACAAACGATACCGTGGTGATCGCAGACGTGCATCCAGACAAGCCCGCCGCCGAGGCGGGATTGCAACCCGGCGTGGTGGTCCGGCAGGTGGACACCCATGACGCCGGAAAACGCGGCCTGTTCCAGTTGGAACAGGCGTTGCGGTCTGATGAGGCCAAGCCGCTTAACCTGGTTGTCGGCGACGAGGTCGATGGCGTGCGCACCCAGCGCGTGGACCGCGTAGCCATTCAATTGCCCGCCGTAGATCGCGCCGAAGCCCTGCCGTTTGATCTTGGCTATATCCGGATCAACCGGTTGCGTGCGGAAACCGGAGCGGAGGTGGCCGATCAGATACATGCCTGGCAGGAAAAGGATTTCTACGGTCTACTGTTGGATTTGCGTGACGCGGACGGGTATGATTGGGACAGCATCGAGACGATTGCCACTCTTTTTGCAGAGGAAGGGGCCTTGCTCTATACCGTCCGGGACGGTGCCGGCCAGGACATACGCACGGCCAAAGCGGACGCGCCACCGGTCAACGCGTTGCCGTTGATGGTGCTGGTTGATGAAGACACGCGGGGGGGCGCTGAAGTCCTGGCCGCCATATTGCGCGACAGCGTACGCGGGGCGATGCTGTTTGGACGCCCCACCGCCGGAGACTTCCTGTTGCAGGAAACATTGGTATTACCCGACGACACCCGTATCCGGCTGGCTACCCGGGAATTGATCACCGGCAACGGCTCGATATACACCGGCGGCACGGGCCTGACACCGGCGGTACACACCGCCACCGTGGACCCGCAGGAACACAAGCCGGTACGGTCGGGACGGACCGAGTTGCTGGACGAGGAAATCGCACAGGAGCATTTATTCTACCGGATTCGCGGCGACGCCACGCTGCGGCGCGCCGTGGACGTGCTATTGGGGTTAAAGGCGCTGGGCATTGAGCTGCGCTAAGTGCGTGTCAACTCCAGATAGGCGTCCTCAAGGCTGTGCCCATCGCAAGCCAGCTCACGCAGCCGCCAGCTATGGCGCACGGCCAAATCGTAGCAGCGCGTCCGCAAATCTGTTTCGGACGTGCTCTTGATCACGCATAACCACCAGTCCCCTTCCGGTGTCATTTGCAATTCCGTCAGCCCCGGCAACGCTTGCAGGCCGGCCTTGATTTCGGCGCGTACCCCTTTGATTTCCACCCTGATGCGCTGGCCGCCACTCAACTCACGGCTTAAACCAGAGGGGGTGTCGGCCGCCACGATACGCCCCTGCCGCATGACGAGGACACGGTTGCAGGTCCGTTCGACTTCCGGCAAGATGTGCGTACACAGGAGGATGGTATGGGTGGCGGCCAACTCGCGTATCAAGTTGCGGACCTGCCGGTTCTGGTCCGGATCGAGCCCCAGCGTGGGCTCGTCAAGGAGCAGCAGATCCGGCTCGTGCACCAACGCGTCGGCCAGTCCGACCCGTTGCCGGTAGCCTCGTGACAGCCGGCCAATCAGTTCACGCCCCATGGTGCCTAGACCGCACCGCTCCTTGGCGCTCGCCACCGTCGTGCGCAACCGGCCCCCGCCCAATCCCTTGATGCGAGCACGGTAGCAGAGGTATTCGTCTACGCGCATTTCAGGATAGAGCGGAACCGACTCGGGCAGGTAGCCCGTGCGCCGCCGCACGTCCAGCGATGCGTCCCTCACATCAAACCCGGCCACCTGCACGTCACCACCGGATGCCGCGAGGTACCCGGCGAGAATGCGCATGGTGGTCGTTTTCCCGGCCCCGTTAGGGCCAAGAAAACCAACCACTTCGCCGCGCTCAACGGTAAAGGAGATATCGTCGACAACAGCCACGCCTTGATAGGTCTTGGTAAGGTGCGAAACGGCAATCATGCCCGTGACGATAGAGGATGACCCCGCCGAACGCAATTTGAAACCGACCTAGACAGACGGCTCCGTGTGGCCTACAACTAGTAGCGCGATGGCAATGCCCCCTGAATTGGTTTCTCGCAATCCGGTCACCCGCACGAATCCTTATGCGTGGCCGTTTGACGCCCCCTGCTTCCCGCGGTCGGCGGCATACCGGTCTTGGCTAGTCCCTGAGGCCGTGGGTCTGCGGGAACGCGGCGGTGCCCGGTCCGTCTTTCCCTATTCAGAGCGCCACCTGCAATGCGTCTGGTATGATCCCGTCCTGCGCCCGGCCCGGTTGCAGACGCGCGATGGCGAGCAGGTGACGGTGGAACAGGCCGGCATTTGGAATCAAGAGGCCGGTCCCGATTTTATGGGGGCCGTGGTGCGTATCGGACCTGATCGGCGCCGGGTAGCCGGCGATGTGGAAGTACACATCCATCCGGCCGATTGGGACGCTCACGGTCACGGACATGACCCCCGTTACCGGCAAGTGCGTTTTCATGTCACCTATTTCCCCGGTCCGCCAGCCGCGGTGCCGGTGCCGGGTGCGGTGCAGTTGGCGCTGCGCGACCTGTTGCAGCAACAGCCGGGCTTTTCCTTTGAGCAGGTGGATGTGGCCGCCTATCCATACGCCGCGCGCGCCGACATGCCGCCCTGCTCGCGGGTGCTGACCCGTTTTACCCCCGAAGAGCGACAAGCGGTGCTGTACGCAGCCGGCGAGGAACGCTTGCAACGGAAGGCCGCCCGTCTACGGCAACGGATGGACGAACAGGACGCTGAACAGGCGCTCTACGAGGAAGTGCTCACGGCGCTCGGCTACAAACATAACAAGGCGGCCGGCCGCTATCTGGCCCAGTGCTTGCCGCTGGAGGAGTTGCGCGCGGTCAGCGGTGGCGAGGTGCAGGCGGCCTACGCCTTGCTGCTGGGTGTGGCGGGACTGCTGCCGGACGCCGCGCGGCGCTATCATGATCCGGAGGTTGCCCGCTGGGTTCGTGGGCTGTGGGACCACTGGTGGCGTCCCCGCGCCCGCTACGAAACCCGTCGGCCGCGACCGGAATGGCGCTTGAGCGGCGTGCGACCCGCCAACCACCCGGCGCGCCGCCTGATGGCGGCCGCCCGGATGTTCGTGGCCGAGCCGCGTTTCAGCACGTTCATACAAACGGCCGCTACGCACCAGCCAACCCATTGGGTCAAGCTGGTCCTGGCCTATCTGACGGAATTAAGCGACGAATATCTCACCCCGCGGCTCAGCCTGACCGGGCGGCCACGGGACCAGGCGGTCGCCCTCGTCGGCTCCACGCGCGCCGCCGCCATGCTCACCAATGCCGCGATTCCCTGGCTGGCGGCCACCGGCGGCTACGATGGCGCCGTGCGCCACGCGCTGGAGGCCCTGCCACCCGAAGGCGACAACGGTATCGTCAAACAAACGGCTTTCTACCTCTTCGGTCGCGACCATGCACCGCGCTTATATCGGTCCGCCCTGGCCCGTCAGGGATTACTACAGATTTTCCAGGACTTCTGTCTGAATGACCGTTCCCGCTGTGAACGTTGTACGTTTCCGGCTGCGCTCGGGCGAATGAAGGATTAACCCGCGCGCCGCGCTACCCGGCTGCCGCGTTCCAAATCCCTTCAATTTCTGCCCCGCGATCACCCTGTACAATACAAACCAAGCGTGGTGCAGGCAGCGGGTGCCCGGTACATTCCTCATGCTGAATACCGGATGAAGAGGCGTCCACGGCGTAACAGCGTTCCCCCGCATGCAGGAAGCCCTTGGCCCGGTACAAGCCCTCGCCGGAGAGCGCTACCCGCCGTTCGAAATCCTCCAGCCCCTCAATCGGGTCACGCACTACAAAGCGATGGAAGTTCGGATCCACACAAGGAGCCAGTTCGCCTGTCGTAGCCGGTAGCGGTGCCGGGTCCCAGATGTCGCACTCGGCTTCCCCGTGTCGCATCTCCACCCAGGCGGCCGCCGGCTGAATGGCCATAGCCTCGGCCCGTACGGCCACCAACGCGGCTGCGTCGTAGCGATCCACTTTGCTGACCAGCAGGGTGTCGGCACAGGCAACCTGCGCCTTGATGTTGGGCAGCGTGCGACACAATTTATGGAACGTCCCGGGATCGATTACGGCCAGAATCCGGCGCAACGTGAATACCTGGTCGAGCTGCGTTTCCTGCAGCATTTTATGCACCACGCGCGGGTCGGCCATACCGCTGGCTTCGATCACCACCCCGGTAGGGGGCCCGCCACCGATTTCCCCGTGGGCCAGGCTGCGCAGCACCCGGATGAAATCCGTTACCAGACAGCGGCAAAAGATGCTCCCCCCCGATATCGGGACCACCTGGGCGCCCATCCGCCGTACCAATTCGCCGTCTACGTCCACTGCGGCAAAATCGTTGACCAAATAGACGACGCGTCGGGTGCGATAGCGCGCCGCCTGACGCTTGAGGAACGTCGTCTTACCGCTCCCCAGAAAGCCCGTGACCAGCACCACCGGGATCATGCCAGTCCCTTGGCTCGAGCCCGCTCTTCAATCGCGGCAACCAACGTACGCTGGTCCGGGATGATCGAGGCGAAGACCGGCTCCCCTTCAATGCAGATGGTCGGCAAATTCTTTACGCCCAGCTTCTGCATCATGCCCAAACCGGCGCGCACCTTGATCTTGTGCTCGTTGATATAGGTCCTGACCGGCGTGGCCCGGGCGGCACGCTCGACCGCCTCCAGCATGTACTGGCACGGGGCGCAGGACGTGGAGTCCAGCGTGATGACATCGAGGATGACCGCCGGGGCGTCATCGTAGTCCGGTACCTGAACATCGGTATAATCGTCGATCTTGGCCGCCTGCTTGGTTGTCCGGACAATTTCCCGCTGGTATTCGTCCTGTACCACGGCCGCCACCGCCTCCAGATTCTCCGGCGGTGTGGCGTACGGCAAATCACACCCCGGGGCCAGAATCAAGGGTGCGCCGGCACATTGGTCCATGATGCCGACCGCCTCGCGTTGTGCGTCTTCCGGTGTGCCCAACAGCAAGACCGCTGTCAGCTTCAGATTGCCCCCGATACTTTTCTGGTGCGCCTTGGCCAATTTAGACAGGGTGACCATATCGATCTGTTCGTCCACGGAAATATTGTCCGCCGCCGTCGCGCACATCGGTTCCAGGTTGCGGGTGACATCGCCACAGACAAAGAGCGACGAAAAGTGGCCGCGATCACGGATCATCTTAAAGACCTTGTTCAAGGCCGGCGCAACAAAATTGCCAAAGTGTTCCGGCGATATCTGGCTGGTCATCGGGTCCACCACCGCGATCACGTCCGCACCGTGGTCCAGGTAGTAAGCGGCCATTTCCATGGCGCGCTCGGCGGCAAAATCGATGATCGCCTTGACGTGGTCTTCATCGTCGAACATGTCGAGGAATATTTCGTTGCCGCGCAGGTGCAGGGCCAGCGTAAAGGGGCCGCATAGCAAGCCGTACAACGCCACCTCATCGCCCATCTCCCCCTTCACCCGGTCCAGTGCGTCCAGTACGACCGGGATGCGACCGGCATCGGGATCAAGTTTCGGCAGTTCGGCGAGTGAACCGCTCGTCAACGGATGCGAAATGACAGCTGGCGGCACTTCGGCCGCCCAGTTCAAGTCGCAGCCAAGCACTTCCGCCTCGACCTGCAAATCGAACATCACCGGCAAGCCGTCGGGTTGATAGCGTTCGCGCGCTACACGCAACCCCTCCACAAGCAAATCGGCCGACTTTAGATATTCGTCGGCGCGTTTTTGCAGCAGATATCCACCGTGACAGCCGACAAACGGCAGCCAGGGAGGCCGGTCAACCGGTTCGCGATTAAGCGTTTTGAGAATACGTTCTTTGCCAGTCATCATTGGTCCTTTCCTGTGGGATTAGATTTGTTCAAGGGGTTCGCTGTGGCCATTCCGCTGCGCAAAGCCGGGAAACCAGTCGAGATCCAGATGCGGCAGGCTCAGGGCATCGATGAAGTTGGCTTCGAAGCTGGGTTCCAGATTCAACTCTACAATCTGCGGCCGGTCGATCAAGCCGTCGCACTGTGCCAGCGCGCCTTCCTCCATCAAGCCGCGATACGCGCCGGCTAACGAACCGTTGCCGACCACCTTGAAACGGTCCAGGGGAATATCGGGCAACAAACCGATGTGGACGGCATTGGTTAAATTCAAATGTTTAGCAAACCCGCCGGCCAACTCTATGCGGTCCAGATCCTGAAACGTCAGGCCGACCCGCTCGAGCAACGTTACCAGGCCGGCGAAGATGGCGCCTTTGGCTTTGAGCACCTGGGCCACGTCATATTCCGACACGTACACCGGTTCACCCGTTAGACTTTCTTCAGCGGGAGCCAGCAGAAAACTATGAACCGGCTGGTCCGGTTGACCGGCGGCATGATAGCGTTTCAGAGCGCGTAGTTGAGCCACATCGAAGCGGCCACGCGCATTCAACCAGCCGGCCCGCAAACCGGCCGCCAGAAAATCGACCACCCCGCTACCACAGATACCTTTAGGGGCGGTGTGGCCGATAACCTTCCACTCGAGCAGACCGTCAGGGCGGTTGGTTACCGCTTCAATCGCGCCTTCCGCCGCCCGGCAGCCGCTACTTAGCCCCGCTCCTTCGAAGGCCGGGCCGGCGGCGGTGGCGCAGGCGGTCAGCTGCCCGTTGTGTTGCAGAATCATTTCGCCGTTGGTGCCGATATCCACCAGCAGCGTAGTCGTGGCGCGCTGCGGCAACCCGATGACATACATGTCCGCCACCAAATCGCCGCCGATATAGCCCGACACCGAGGGCAAGGCGGATACGGTGGCGGCGGGATGAATGTCCACCCCCAACGCGGCCGCCGGCTGGTCGGCGTAGGAGCGCGTCACCGGGTTGAACGGGATCCGGCCGATGGTTTCCGGCGATAACCCGTAAAACAGATGGGTCATGACCGTGTTACCGGACACCACCAAGCGACCGACGGCATGTCGTTTGATTTTGTGGCGGCTGCAGAGGATCTGGATGAGGCGGTTGATGGTCTTATCCAGCACCAACGTTTGCAGCTCGGCCAACTTTTCGGGCGTGGTGGCGTAGGAGATGCGCGAGGCGACATCGTCTGCACGCCCGATTTGCTGGTTGTACATGCTGGCCTTGTCCAGCACCGTGCCATCCCGCAAATCGACCAGTACCGCCACCACCGTGGTTGTCCCGATATCCACCGCCACCCCGTAAGGTGCAGCCGGTTCGCCAACCGGCCGCCAGTTAAGCTGGCCCGCCGCCGGTAAATCCAGGACGTCATCGATCTGCGCCCGGTATTCAACCACCGAGGAGTGCGGGAAACAGATTTCGCCATGCGTTGAGAGCAGGCTGGTTTGGCAGGCCCGGACCAGCGCGGGCGGCCCTTCACGGGCGGGTTCCAGCTCTTGGGTGCCGACGCGAAAACGGCCGGCCATCAAGTAGCAGCGGCAGCCTTGACAGTGCCCTTGTCCGCCGCAGCGTGTGTTCAGGGTGATGCCTGCACGCGCAGCCGTGGCGGTCAGCTTTTCTGCCCCGTCCGGTTTGACAACCCGTTTTTCGGTGTCGGTATGGATCGCCAGCGGCATCAGCTCGCTAGGCAGGACTCCACTGCGCGCACCGCATCGTTGGCGTCCGACCCGTAGGCGTCGGCGCCAATTTCCGTTGCGTATTCCTGAGTGATCGGGGCGCCACCAATGATGATCTTCACATCATCCCGTCCCTTGAAGTGCGCCACCACATCCTTCATATAGGACATCGTCGTCGTCAGCAGCGCACTCAAGCAAATCACGTTGGCCCCGCCGGTGACCGCTTCCTCGTATTTTTCGACCGTGCAATCGACCCCCAGATCCTGCACCTCGAAGCCGGCCCCTTTCAGCATCATGGCCACCAGGTTCTTGCCGATATCGTGCAAGTCCCCTTTCACTGTCCCGATTGCGATCTTGGCGCGGGCCTTGTGCCCGACTTGCGCCAGCAAAGGTTCGATAATATCGAGACCCGCCTGCATGGCACGCGCGGCGATCAGCATTTCCGGTACGTACACCTCGTTCCGCGAAAACTTGTCACCGATATCCCGCATGGCCGGAATCATCGTATCATTCAACAACGCAATGGGATCGCCGCCGGCGTCCACTTCCTGCTGAACCCGTTCCGCCACCAGCTTGCGGTTACCCTTGCAAATCCCATCAAACAACTCTTGAATTAACGGCATGATTTAACTCCTTTGATCCTGTAGTACTGCATATCGGCCCCTACCATTCAC
>SLLF01000031.1 GCA_007134175.1 Kiritimatiellia bacterium
AGTTCGGCGGGATAGATCGTGCGGGTACCCGCGCCGCGACCTTTGCCGTCTTTGCCGACGTCGACGTCGTATCCGAGGAAGAGCACGTGATCGGCCCACTCGCGTACGCGTAGCCGGATCGAGGCCTTGCCGGAGTTGGGCGATTGCAGGCGTGGCTCGTAGCGCAGCCAGTCGTCACCGGCGGGGTTGGGTACGGTGCTGGTGCAGTCGTGACAGATGATCGCCACGTGCCGTCCCTGCCGGGTGTGCTGGTCCAGATCGGACAGCAGGGGCAGGAACGTGTCATAGACGTGCTGGAAGCCCTTGCCGAAGCCGTAATCCTCCAGGCGGCGGATCGGATGGCCTTTCTCGTGCGGGACAGTGGCCAGGGTATGGGCCACGGCCATTTCCTCGGCGCGGGTGCCGGTGTCGATCACGATCGACTTGACGTCCTGCCAGCCGTCGGCGTGCAGGGCTTCGCGTAGCGTTTGCCAGGATTCCACGCCGGATACGGGCAGGATGTTGCCGGTATCGAGCTGGGCGGCCAGTCGCGGCAGCGAGTCGTCGAGGTCGATGAACGCGGCCGGGCCCGGCAGGGCACTGGCCAGCGTGGTTTTGCCGATACCGCCCGGACCGTAGAGCACGATCCGGTGTCCGGCGCCCTGCCGGATCTGGCCGAACTGCACGGCCTTGCGGGCCGGTGGTGCCGGGGGCGGCGGGGTGCGTTTGGTGGGTGGTCGGGATGTGGTTGCCGTCATCTTGTTTCTCCTTGGGTTGGGTCCGCCGCTTGATTGAGCTCGGGGTGTTGTGCCCCTACCCTGAAACCGGCGGGCGGTTGAGCCGGATCAGGGACAATGTTTTGCAGGCAGAAGCTGGCGTAATCGCAGAGGCGGCACTGCATCTCGGTCAGGTGCCGCGGCCAGGCCTGTTCAGGCCGGCGCGCCTTGCGGGCGGCCGCGCGGAAGTTGAGGATCAACTTGGCGAGTTCCACCCGTTGGATGTGGAACGATTCAACGTCATCCTGCAGGATCGGGACTTCGCGCCGGGCGAAGTAGAAGTCCGGACGCTCCTCGCAGTCCTTGGCCAGCCGTTCGCTGTATTCCTCCGGGCTCTCGCCTTTCTTGACGCGGATGGCGGGTTTGCGGGTGACGTCATAGAGCACGGTGTGCAGGTCCCAGCCGAGCGACCAGGCGGCAATGACGTATTGCAGCACCTGCGGGTTCGCGCGCAGCCGTATCCAGTAATCGGAGCCGGGACTGATATCGGTGCCGGTGGTTTTATGCTCCACAAGGGCCAGGCGTCCATCGTGCAGGATACCCAGCCCGTCGATCTTGCCGGCACAGTCGAACGACCGGGACCCGCGCAGCGGATGCCGGAACTCGACTTCCGGATGGAGTTCCTTCACCGGATCGTCCTGCCAGCGGCGGTAGTATCCGGCCAGTAAGCCCGAAAGCGTGGCGACGGTGGCTTCATCGAAGTCCTGCGCCGTGGCCAGGGCTTTGGCCAGGGCCGATTCGTAAGATCGTCGCTGCCAGCGGTCCTCCATGGCCGCGTGCCAGGCGGTACCGAACCGCAGGGCGGCCGAATCGGTCTCGCGCTTGAGGCCGACCTCATAGCGCCAGTAGTGTTTGCGGGGACAATCCAGCAGACAGTTCATACGGGTGGCGGTCATCAGTTGCTTCATGACGTCACCTCCCCGTTCAGCCACTGCGTGAACGCCGCCACGAATTCAACAAACGACCGGCAGAGCGTCCACGCGCCGCGCTCGATCATTTCCCGCTGTCCGGGTTGGAAGCGGTCCGACGTCTTCAGTTCCACCAGCAGGGCCGCCCGGTCGTTGGGTTCGTGGACAATGACCAGGTCCGGCAGGAACGGGTTGCCCTTAGCCTTCTGCAGATGGCCGAACCAGCCCGCAGCGGGTTGGGTCGCGTGCTTCGCCGCCAGCCGTTTGAAGCTGTGCTTTTCCAGAAACGCCTCGCACTGCCGTTGCAGCTCGCCTTCCGATGGTTTACGCGCGCGGGGCGGTTTGGTGAACGGCCGGTTCCGCATTGGATCGAGGTCCAGCACATGCCCGTTCAGCGTCGCGCACGGCTTCGTTTTCAGGTCGTCGGCGGTCCAGCCTCTCATAACGCACCGCCTTCCGGCATCACGGCGCCGTCGCGTGCCAGGGCCTCGATGTCGGCGCGGCGGACACGTGCACGGCCTTGGGCGATTTCCACGGATGGCAGGGTGCCTCGCGTGATTAGGCGGTAGATAGTGCTGCGCGACACACCGAGCAATTTAGCGGCCTTGCCCAGCGTGAGGAGCATCGGACCGGTTGTAGCGGGTGCGGGCGGGGTTTCCCCTTTAAGTACCTGCAACGCCCTTTGCTTCCGGTCGAGAGAAGCGCTCAAAAGCGCGGCGAGCAATTCACTCGTGATATCTTCCATGGTAGCTGTCCTTTCGTTGCGGGATAAAATCCCGATTGATTACGAGGACAGTTTGAGTGGAAGAAGTGGTCCCGTCGTGGACGCACGCGTGGAAAGTACGTGGAAAGTACGTGGAAAGTAGGCTGGAAAATACCCGAATGGACGAAAATCAGGTCCGGGGGGGCCGGAGTTCCACCTTTATGCGGAACTGGGAAGCAGCCAGGTCAAGAACATCGAATAGTTCGAGGAATTCCGCCTTCTGGCCCTTGAAAAGATCATCGATAATCCGGTCGCTGTTGATCGCCTTGCTTTCGACCTCAGCTGCGGGAAGTGATGCGTTGTAGTCTTCAATTATATCCTGCGCGTAGAAGGTGTCTGTAGCATTTGTGCCGCACCATCGGACCACGGCGCGCAGGAAGGCGCGGCGCTTGTGTTTCTTGGCCAGGGACATCTTGCGGCCACTCGGCAGTATTATGGTTGTGAAGCCCCCGACAACCCGCGCAACGGGACGGGCGGCGGCGGCAGGAGTGGTGCTTTCCGTCGCGAGATATTGTTGCAGGCGTTCGGGATCCAGGCGCCACAGCTGGACATCGTCTAGTGTGAGGGCCAAATCATCGGCCACCTGGTCCCAGTCACCGACGGTATACGCCACGAACCGGTCGCCCCGGCGGTCGACATGCATACGGAATTCCGGGATGTGCGGCAGCGGATAGGTCGAGGTGACTTCCCCCGTACAGATGGTCAACAGGGGCTGAATGTCATCAAAATGGGCGTGGGTAAGGTAGCGCCAGTCAGCAAGACATAGTTTGCTGGCAGGCAGAGCTCTTAGCAAAGCGGCTTTGGTGAGAGGTTTCATTATACTGCCGACAGGGGAACCTTGATGAAGTTGCGTCGGCGCAGCCAATCCTCCAGTACCGACGAATCGCCGTCGCGGCCGTATGTCAGGACGTTCCCCGCATGGACGGTCACGCGATCGACACGGGTACGATCCTTCAACCGGTAGCGGAATCTGGCGAATTGGATCGAGTGCGCTGTTTCATCCGGTATCAGCGCCGCCCCGCGATGCCGATAGGAAAGAAGCGTGTGGCCTTTGTCGGCCCGCCAGATGATGTGGGTCCCCGGCGAATTGAGACTGGCGTAGCAGATTTCGATGGGTTCAATCTGTGCCAGCCCATCGATATCCTGGCAGTTAAAGATGTCCTGGCTTTTGCCGAGAAGCGGGTAGAGCGAGATAACCTACTTGGAAGTACTGAATACATTGGAGGCGTCAAGCAGCAGGTGGCCGAAGTCAATTCGGTACCGTTTATGCTCCTGCGGCCGGTTGGTATTGAGACGCAGATCCCCGAATTCCTTATGGTAGACGATGGCGTCGTATTCCTCCGGTTTGAAAACATGGCTCGTCTGTTCCCCCTTATCGGAAATGGCCGCATAGCGCTCAATCTGACCGGGGTAGCGAATAAGAAACCAGATTTCCTTTTCGAAATCATAGACAACCAGGTTCGTACCGCGACCCAGACCCTGGGTGACAAAATAATCAGACAACTGTTTGGAAAGGGCTTTGAGCGCCTTGGCAGTCGGTGTGCGATAGCGGTCCCGAAAGTCTCCGGTCGGCACGTAGTAGGTATACGACGTGCGTTTATGGATGATCGCGCGTGCAAAGCTCTGTTCCAGCAGTCCTCGGTTCACCGGCCAATCGTGCAGCCAGGCCTTCATCGCAAGGTCTGCCGCCGAGTAACCGTCCGGCGTAAAATTCAGGGGTCTGCCCTGAAAGGCCGCCTCGCTTTGGATCTTATTCCAGCCTGCGGTATTTCCGAGTGCACTGACGAAGAAGAGCACGTCATCAAGCTCGTGCGGGATATCGCCGGACATACAGGCGGAGTGGATTTCCTCGTAGGGGACGGGATCCGGCGCGGGCTCGGCGGAGAGGTCGATGCCGCGTTGATCCATGTAGTCAGGGAATTTGCGCAGCACCGCGCATAAGAGCTCCGGGTGCAACCGCCGAAGCGCCCGGATCGTCGAAAAGCATCGTTTTTTGGCCATAGATCAACTCTTTTAAAGGGGTGTGAGGGTGGACAGCGGCCCAGCGAGGGCTACTATAGTTGACGCTCAGAAGGTGCGTCAATTTTATACCCCGACAACAGAAGTTGATCACCAACAACGGAAGAGAAAGAATTTCAGTGTTATGGAAACCGAATTTGTGGGTGCAATTGTGGGTGCAGCTGGCCACCATAAATCACAGCGTGTCACAGGCATTCACGAAGATGCCTGCATACTACAAAACGCCAAAAAGCCCGCTATTTACTAGACAATAACGGGCTTTTTTAGTTTTAAAAGTGGCGGGAGCGACGGGACTCGAACCCGCAACAACCAGATCGACAGTCTGGGACTCTAACCAATTGAGCTACGCCCCCGCTAAAGGATCGCGTTTGATGAGCGCCAATATAGCGGCATTCTGGCGGATGACAACAAAAAAAGTCAGGCCGCGTCCCTAACCCGGCGTCTACGATCCGTTCCCGGGCTGCCGCACGTGCGGCACACCGTTGGTAAAGGTCCAGCCGACCGGTACCAGCGTCTCGGTGGCCGTTGGCCCGACACCGCGCACTGCGCGCTCTGGCTGGATACGAACCCGGGCGGCCTGCGGCCAGGCCGGATTCTCGTCATCTGCTGCAATGGCCCATTCATTGGTCCAGTCGTTCACAGCGTGCCGAAAGTCGACCTCAAACTGCGCCACCCCGGTGAACAGGCGATTGGTTACCGGCTCATTCAGCGCGTCGGGCCCTGCCAGTGCCTGTTCGACCCGCAATAACGTACCGGACGGCGAATCTGCCGTGGGTACCACCTCGTAGCGGACCTGGATCACTTCATACCATCGCGCATCCTGCCCAAGACCGGGACCACCGCCTGAACGGGTCGTGCATAGTTCCAGGACGGATGACGCACCCGTGGCGGCGGCGGGCGGCCGCAACTGCAAACCGCCCTGCACATAGCCGGGTGCCAAGAGGGCTCCCTGTAGATCGCGCACCACCCCATCCAGCGCCATAGCCAAAGCTTCACCGCCCCGACGACGAGCTTCCTGGTGCGTGACCGCGCGGGCTATTCCCCAGTAAAAGGAGAAAAGGACGCCAAGCAGCACGGCGGCTATGGCCACCGCCAATAATACTTCAGGCAGCGTAAACGCGTTACGACGACCGGATGGAACCGTAGCCGCCAGCCAAGGGCACGTACGCATCGCCCCAGCCTTCGATCAGGAGGGCAGATGCAGGAAGAAAAGGACCAGGGCGCCTAACGCCACCAGCCCCAGCAAGACAATCACCACAAACCAGAGCCCCTTACTGTCCGAGCGCCGCGATCCGAAAGGGGAAATGTTGCCAAACGATTCCGGAGCGACGACCGGACCTGACGCGACTTCGACACTGGCGGTCTGCTCACGGTCATCCGGGATAATCTCGCCCGGAGAAGCATCGAACATCAGTTCGACCGAACCCACCTGTAAAATATCTTTTGGGCGCAATGGGCTTTCCGTTACATCCCGATTATTTACCCGGGTACCGTTGGTTGAGCCAAGGTCCTTGACAAGGTAACCCTGCCCTTCACGATACACTTCGCAGTGATAGCCGGAAACCGACGGGTTATCTATAGGGATCTGGTTATCCGACTTGCGTCCGATCTTGACGATCTCGTCCGCCACTTCGACCGTCTGCCCTTTCACCTCTTTCGACATTCCAATAAGTACACCCATGGTGCGTGTCCTTTCTCTATTTCAGTCCCCATTGTTGCACGCAGGCCACGGCGTGTCAATGAAGCATCCATCCACCACCACTGCCTTGGCCCGTCCCCGCAAGCGTTGTCCCGTGAAGGACGTGTTCCGGCTGCGCGACGCAAATTGATCCGGCGCGACGATCCATTCGGTGGCAAAATCGAATACGGCCACATCGGCCGGTTGCCCTGGCGCCAGCGAGGGGGCGGGGCGGGATAGCAAGGCGGCGGGCGCCGTGGTCCAGGCGCGCAACCAGTTGAGCAACGGCATGCGCCCCGTATGTACCAGCAAGGTGTAGGTGGCACCGACTGCTGTTTCCAACCCTACGACGCCGAACGGAGCGGCGCGGAAGCCGCGCGCCTTGGCGGCCGCGGGATGGGGGGCGTGGTCCGTGGCAAAGAGTGTCAATATCCCCTCGCTCATCGCGGCCTGCAGACGTGCCCGGTCGGCCGCCGTGCGCAATGGCGGGTTCATCTTATAGGCATCCGGGCAAGCTGGATCGATATCATCCTCGCACCACCACAGATGGTGTGGAGTCGCTTCCGCCGTCACCGGCAGACCGGCCGCCTGCGCAGCGGCAATCAAATCCACGCTCGCGCCACAGGAGACATGCTGGATATGCAGGGCCACCCCCGTGGCGCGCGCCAAGTCCAGATCACGCGCCACGATCCGGGTTTCGGCCTCTGCCGGAATACCCGGCAGCCGCCACTGCGCGGAACGGAGACCCGCATGCATCACCCCCCCCTGCCGTTCCATATCGTGATCCTGGGCATGATCCATAACCGGCCGCCCGAGTGCGCTGGCGCGCTCCATGGTCACACGCATAACCTGATCGTCCTGGACGGTACAGCCATCATCGGTAAAGGCCACCGCTCCAGCCGCCGCCAGCTCTTCCAACGCAGCCGGCTCACGTCCGGCCCGCTCCCGCGTCAAGCAGGCAGACGTTAAAACGCGTGCCCCCTCGGCGCGCCGTCCGGCTTCGAGCACAAACTGTACGTGCTCCGGTGTATCGATCGGGGGCAGGGTGTTTGGCATGGCCACGATGGTGGTAACGCCACCGCGTGCGGCGGCCAACGCGCCGCTGGCAATGGTTTCGGCATCCTCTCCGCCGGGCTCACGCAGATGGACGTGCACATCTATCAAACCGGGGGTGACCACACAACCTTTCGCATCAATCACCCGGGTATGGGCCGGGCACTGGGCGGGACGGGGAGCGATTTGCCCTCCGTCAAGGTATAGGTCCCCTTCCCAGTCGCCACCGGTGGCGGGGTCGAGACAGCGTCCCCCCGTTATCAAGATCGGTGTTGGTGTGCTCATGCTGGCCGGATCATACCGTTAAGCGGAAACCGGCGCAACCCCGGACCAGGTTCCGGGTTCAACCGGCCACTCGATTTCGGCCCCGGCCGCAGGGGCCAGCCGACTCACCCGCGCAATAACCTTGCCCGGCAAATGCGAAAGCTGGGCGTTGTAGACCTGGGCTTGAGCCGTATAAAATTGCCCGGCTAAACCGACGCGGAATTGGGCCGCGAGCACGCGTCGCCATTTCTGCTTAAACTCGGATTGACCGATCACCCCGGGGTCGCTTTCCGCCACTACCCGGTACCATTCGTGAAGTAACTGTTGCCTTTGGTCCGCCTTGCTCACCTGCTGGTCGATGTCGGCCGCCTCCGGCGCATTGGTTTGCAGGGCCTCCAACTCCACCCGCAACGATGAAGCCTGAACACAATTCCCCGTTAACTCGATCCACTCCGCAATCGGCTCATTCAGCAGCGTCAATTGCCGCTCGACCTGAGTCCATGCATGGCGCACTTGGCGGCGTCCCCGCACAAGCTCCCGGTACACCCGCGTCCACCACCAGCTGCCCCCCAGTGCAATAATAATTAGTGTAATCCACCCGACCACGGCACCACTCCTTCTGTACCCGCTCGTTGATCTGTTGTTCCGTTGATGAACCGAAGTATGAATCAACCCTGCCGCCGGAACAAGCCCGGGGGAGACCTCAGGAACTCATTCCCGTACCACTTCCGGTCTATAAAAGTATGCCGGGCCATTATCCCCCGCATGGTCGTAGGACCATATCGTGGTTGGGGCGGGCGCATGTGCACGGGCAACCGCAGGATCAATCACTTCCCAGCCCGCTGGATCCGTCAAATCCAAGGTTCGCCTCATGACGAACGGCGCAGCGGCGCCGGAATCGTTCCCCCTGAACTCAACATGAATCTGGCCATCGTCCTGCCACACACGCACGACCCGGAAGTCCTGCCCGGCCGCAATCGGACTGGTCCCGGTCCAGAACGCCTTTTCCGCCGTCCGCCCGTCCCCGGCGGGCGTGTGATCCGGATTCCGGTGAATACCCCATTTATCAAACCAGTTTAACGGGATACCGTCCACCTCGTCCGGTCCCGTGTGCGCAAACCCCATCCAGTCGGGATACAAGGCATTGGCCTCAACGGCGTTGCGAATGACCAGGTCGTCAAAAGCCCCTTGGCCTTTGAAGGCGAAACCGGCCAGCCGTTTGGCACCGGAACCGCCCGCCACCCCGGGGCTGTTGGCGGTCATATACCATGGGCCCGGCGTGGTCAGGTCATCGGGTGCGCGATACCCGTACGCTGTCGGCCGCATCGACCCGGCGATACGCGGCCGCACAAAGGTGTCGCCATCCGGATTCGTCGCGTAATCTGTATCCACACTAATCCGGAACCAGGGTTGTTCGGGGTCAACCGAATACCCCAGGGCCGTCCAGCGGGGAGTCCAACCGTTACCGTCGTGATGCTGATGCCAGAGATGCAACTGTCCAGCGGGGTCCAATTGAAGAGCCGCCTGCGTCTCGGGCGGAATGCGGCTAACGTCCAGCTCGCCCGGCCGAAACCGAACCATAACGTCCACCTTCACCGCCGCACCGTCCAGCGCACTCACACCACGTGACAACTGGCCGGCAAAGGTTGCTACGCGGGTATGCGGCTCTTCCGGCAACGGAAAGCCCGGCGGGATAGCCGCGGAGTAGGACTCTTCCACCACCTGGGCGGCGCTGGCATTGGACACCACCCAGCCGTCATGCCCCTCCAGCGCCGTGTCCAGTTCCCACGCCTCAAACGACTCGATGATCGGCAAATCCCCCGGCCCCGGCAACACCTCAAGCGTCACAGTCAACGCCTCCGTGTCGGAGGGATTGTCCTGATTCACCAAGGTTACCACCGCCTCATACTCACCTCCGGGCAGACCGCGTGTGTCCAGCACAATCTCCTGTGGACGTTGTCCTTTCACTTGCTGGACCGTTTCCGGCACAACCAGCCAATCGGCATCCGACGACATCGTGTAGGAGAGGACCAGCCCCCCCTCATTGATCACATCAAACGCCAGCGTAACCTCCTCATCGCGAGGCGCATCCACCGTCAAGGTGGCGGGATACCGGGCAACGGCTGGTGGCCGGGTATCGCGATATACCCCGAGATTGGTCCCCACATAGCGTTCCGAAATCCACAATGGAGGCAACCCATCGCTGGGGCGATTGCGCCGGTCCAAGCTGCCATTCGCGCCCACCGTGTACATGGTGGTCGAACCGCCTCCATCCATCACGATCCCGGTTGCGGCACCGAAATAGCGCAGCCATTCCCCTGTTTCATAGCGCGTCACTCCGTCACTCCAGCCTGACTGCCGACCATCGATGGTGATCAGGTAGACATACCGTTCATCGGCACACACTCCGGTACCCGTGCGAGGTGCCAAACCGGTTTCCTTGTTGTCCGATCCCTCCGGAACGTTGTCGCGCAGGACAAAAACGAAACCCGACACGGCCACATAGAAATTCGCCACATCGTCTCCCGCACTGAACTCGCCCATGCTCGGGCGCCAATCCCAATCGAAGTTAATACTGGCCCGGCGCGGCGTATCGTTAACCAGGTCTCCATCGGAAATCAGCAGCCCCATATTTTCAGCGTAATCACATGTCCGGCACTCGGAGAAAGGGCGCCAGGGGGAGGCGTTGATGGCCGCAATCATATCGCGACCCGCGTTGCGCTCGCTGGTGATGAAATCCCGCGTACGTTGACGCCGCGTACGCACGGTATAGTCCGGGAAATCCGGCATCGGCTCCCCCCACAACGGATCGCGCCCCGTGGTACTAAACCGGATGGAGGGTTCCTGCAAATCGACGCGCAGGGCGCGAACCTGCAGGGTGCGCGGCTCGCTGACGCCGAAGGCCGCATACTCGAGGCCAGGATAGAGTTGAGTGGCCGCACTCCAGTCATAGGTCCCCTCCTGAGCCGACACGACCACCGCCTGCAGGATGCCACCCACCAAGCATGCCGCCCATACACCCCTCCATAACCGTAACCGTGCCACCACCACAGGCGAGCCGGGATTAGACGTTGTTGCATCGCCGCAGCAGCGGCGATGTTCACCCCAAAATCGCCAAAGGCCACTTATTCGCTCATTTTGCATCGTTTGTTCACTCCATGGTGGTTGTACAGAGGAGGCTCTTGCAAAACCCCCCGCCACCCACTGTGAGCATGCGTGACGTTTCAGCCTACGCGCCCATCGTCTTCTGCGCGGCACCATACCGCGCCCAAAACGAATGGAGGAATGATGGCACATTC
>SLLF01000266.1 GCA_007134175.1 Kiritimatiellia bacterium
ATATCGCCCCGGACCGGATACTGCGCTTCGACGAAAAAGACAATTTCTGGGAAATGGGCGAGACCGGCCCGTGTGGGCCCTGTTCGGAAATCCATATCGATTTGACGGCGGCAGGTTGCGGACCGGAGTGGGTGAATGCCGGTTCAGCGGAGGTGATCGAGTTGTGGAACCTGGTATTCATCCAGCACAACCGCAAACCCGACGGTTCGCTGGAGGATTTGCCCTGCAAACATGTGGATACCGGGATGGGCTTCGAGCGCGTGGCCGCCGTATTGCAAGGCAAGCGGTCCAATTATGATTCCGATATCTTCACGCCGTTCATCGATAACCTGCAAACGTTGTCGGGCCGTGCCTATGCCGGCGAAGATGGTGTGGCGATGCGGGTGATTGCCGACCATCTGCGGGCGCTGTCCATCGCCATTGGCGATGGCGTATTGCCGTCTAACGAAGGCCGCGGTTACGTGTTGCGCCGTCTGTTGCGGCGCGCGGTCCGCTACGGGCGCAATCTGGGCTTCCGACAACCCTTCCTGACGGAATGTGTGCCGGCGGTAGAGGCGACCCTGGGTGAGGTGTTCCCGGAAGTGCGCACTCACCGGGAGCGTATCGTGCGCACGTTGCAGGCCGAAGAAGAGAGTTTCGCCGCCACGCTGGAACGCGGGCTCACGTTGTTTGCCGAGGTGGCGGATGCGGTTAAACAAAAGCAGTTGACCACCTTCCCCGGTGACGACGCGTTTAAGCTCTACGACACTTTTGGGTTCCCCTTGGACCTCACCGCCCTGATGGCGACGGAACAGGGGTTACAGGTGGACCAAGCGCGGTTTGACGTTTTGATGGCGGAGCAGCGTGAGCGTGCGCGTACCGACCGCAAAGAGGGTGGTGCCGGAGGGGAGACAGAAGCGTGGCAGGCCTTGCAGGCGGCCGGTGTCCAATGCATCTTTACCGGATACAACCGTTGCGCAGATGACGCGGAGATCGCGGGGCTGTTGGCGGATGGCGAGTCGGTAGCGGAATTGGTGGAAGGCGCTCAGGGTGCGGTGTTGCTGGCCCGCACGCCGTTCTACGCGGAAGCCGGCGGACAACAAGGGGATCAGGGCATCATCCGGGGCCCGCAGGGCGTCTTTGAAGTGACCGATACGCAACGACCGCAACCCGGTTTGATTCTACATGTGGGACGGATCCGCGAGGGCCGCCTGCAAACGGGCGAAACGGCCACGGCGCAGGTGGACGCGACCCGGCGTGACGCTATACAACACCATCACACCGCGACCCACCTCTTGAACGCTGCCTTGCGCGAGCAGATCAGTGCGACCGTGCGGCAGGCGGGTTCCTTGGTGGCACCGGACCGGCTGCGATTCGACTTCACCCATTACGAAGCCGTCTCGGCCGCGCAATTGACAGCGATTGAATCGTCGGTGAACGAGTGGATCATGCAGAACAACCCGGTCCGCACCTATTCGATGGCCTATAAGGATGTGCCCGGCTCCGGCATCATTGCGGTATTTGACGAGAAATACGGTGACGAAGTGCGCGTGGTGGATATCGGCGGCTTTAGCCGCGAACTTTGCGGCGGCACCCATGTAGCCGCTACCGGCCAACTCGGGTTGTTCCGCATTGTGGCGGAAAGTTCCGTGGCGGCCGGTATCCGGCGGATCGAAGCGGTCTGCGGCCGGCCGGCCTACGAATGGACCCAGCGTGAACACGGTTTGCTGCGCGAGCTGGCCCAGCGCTTCAGCGCACCCCCGGAAGAACTGGTTCAGCGCGTTGAGACACTGATCAACCAGAACAAGCAGCTCGAACGGAAGCTCCAATCTCAGGCCGAAACGGCGGGCAGGCAGATGGCCGGAGATCTGCTCCAGCAACAACAGCAGGTGGATGACGTGCCCTGCATCGCCGCCGTATTGCCGGGCCAGACCATGAACGGATTGCGCCGGGTGCTGGATGGGTTACGACCGCAGTTTGCGTCGGGGGTGATCGTGTTGGGCGGTGACGGCGACGGCAAGGCGGCGTTTGTAGCCGCGGTGAGTGACGATTGGGTCACCCGTGGTGTGCATGCCGGTAAATTGATAGGGGGCATTGCGCGACTCGCTGGTGGCGGCGGTGGCGGCCAACCGCATAAGGCGCAAGCCGGCGGCAAGCAACCGGAAAAGGTCGCCGCTGCGATGGCCGCCGTACCGGACCAGTTGCGGGAGCAGCTCGGCGGGGCGGAGTGAACCCTGGCCAAACAGCCGGACGCGGGCGGGTATGGGCTTGGGCCCAGTTGTTTCGTCTGCCCAACCTCTGCACCGTGCCGGCGGAACCGCTGGCGGGCTTTGTGCTGGCCCTGTCAACCTCGCCGGATTCGTGGGCTCGCTTAGGCTGGGCCATGGTTGCTGCACTCGCTTTCTATCTGTCCGGATTGGCGTGGAACGACTACTATGATTATGCCGAAGATAGGCGGCAACGCCCGCACCGGCCGTTGCCGTCCGGCCAAATCTCGCCGCGCGCGGCGTATGCAGTGGCTTGGTTCGCCGCCGCGCTCGGACTCCTGTTTTGCGGGGTGTTGGGCGGGACGGCTATCTGGATTGGCGGCGGGTTGTTGGTCGCTGTCTTCTTCTACAATCGCTGGGGTAAAACGCGGCGCGTGGTGGGCGTCGCGTTGTTGGGCCTGTGTCGCGGACTCAGCATGTGGTTGGGGGCCAGCGCGGTTCCAGCGGCGACGCCGTGG
>SLLF01000006.1 GCA_007134175.1 Kiritimatiellia bacterium
GTCCGCCGCTTCGCGGTGCAGTTGCTGCAAATCAGCCAGCCCCTGCTGGCTGATTTCCAGCCCGTTCTTGCGCATTTTGATCCACGACTTGAGAATCGCGGCTTGGTAATCGCTAAGCGCCTCGTATTCATGCGCCATACGCACCTGACCGCGGGCCTCGTCACTGACCCGGTGGGGCACTTCGCCGGCCAGCAGCTTGCTTAGAAAGACCACCACCTCCTTTTGCATCTGGTCGAGGATCGTCTCTCGTCGAAACAGTTTTTCCTCCAGGAGGTTGTCGCCGCCGGGCTTGGCCATGATGTCGGCCAGGTAGCCAAACATCTTCTCGACGGCAGCGCCCATGGCGTGGATCTGTTCGCGCGACTGGACAATTCCCAGGGAGGGCGAATGCGCCATGCGCACATCGAGGTAGGTCAGCCGCTTGATTTCGCGTTCCGCCGGCTCGGGGAACAATCGCTCGATGACCCATGCCAGCACACCCAGCAGCGGGAGAAACAGCAGGGCGTTGACCACATTGAAGCTGGTATGCACCAGCGCAATGGCGGGCAGGATGTACGGGAAGGTTTCCACCCCTTCCACCAACACGATCGAATTCGGATCGTACCGCATGAGCTGACCGACCAAAGCGGTCACCATCGGGAACAGGGCGATAAACCAGACGGTGCCCAGTAGATTGAACAGGATATGGCCCCACGCGGCCCGTTTGGCGGCGGTGGTGGCGCCGAGCGACGCGAGGAAGGAAGTGATCGTGGTCCCGATGTTCTCGCCCAGCACCAGCGCGGCAGCGGTATGGAACTGAATCACACCGGCGGCGGCCAGTCCCATGGTGATACCCAGCGTGGCCGACGAGGATTGCAGGAGGACCGTCAGCAATGCACCCATAATTACGCATTTGACGATACCGGGGTAGGTCGTAGCCTCGAAGGCGTGGAACCAGGTGCGGAAACCGTCATGATCGCGCAGCGGCGAGAAGCCGTTGCGCATCAACTCCAACCCGAAGAACAGCATCCCGATTCCCATGATGGTCATGCCGAGGTAGCGAATCCGGTCATTCTTTGCGAACAGGAAGAAAAAGGCGGCAAAACCGAGCAAGGGTAGACCGTAGCGCCCAATCTGCAGCACCAGAATCCAGCCGGTTATCGTGGTGCCGATGTTGGCGCCGAAAATGACGCCCAGTGCCTGCTTGAAGGTCATGAAGCCGCTATTGACCAGGCCCACCGTCATGACCGTAGTCACGGTGCTGGACTGGACCACGCAGGTTACCATCAGGCCGGTTAACAGGCCCATCACGCGGTTCTGCGTGATGGCGCTGATCATGCGCCGCAAGCGGTCGCCGGCCACGGCCTGCAGTCCTTCCGACATGAAGCGCATGCCGACCAGGAAAATGCCCAGACCGCCGATGACCGCAAAGGCAATCGAAAAGAAAAGTTCAACGTCCATAATGATCTGTCTATTTACAGGCGGTACTCGGTCATTAGCCGTTTTTCCGTTTCTCCTTCCACGACGGCGGCTCGTACTTCCACGTACGGCACCAGTGGAGAGTTATGCAACTTGCGTCGCAGCAGGTTGTCCATCTGAAAAATACCGGCCGAATTGTGCAGCTCCACGTCTATCCGCACCGGGCGCTCCTCGCCTTTGACGATCTTCACGGATTTGACCGCCAACGCGGATACGGAATGAATATTGATCTGGCCCGCATCGAACGGAATACGCGACCGGCCTTCGGTCATATCCAGCGCGTCGCCCAGCTTGACGCAACCCGCTTCGATGGTCAGGCAACGCTGGTCCGAGCTGTGGGCGATGATCGCGTGCAGCGTTTCACTGACCATGGCCGTCAGCGCTGGTTCGGCGTAAAGACCGCTCAGCAGCTGCCGGGCCTTGGGGTAGCCCATGATCAGGCTATAGCGCTCGTGGTCGTCGCGGTGGATAGCGATACCGATATCGTGGAGCGCGGCCGCCAGCACCACCACCACTTCGGAATCTTCGGGTGTCAACTGGTAGTCTTTTACCAGGCTGGGCGTGACGCCGCCCGCCACCAGCAGGCGAAATACGCGCAGCGCGGCGTTGGCCACGATACGGATATGGATCTCGCCGTGGTCGCTGATGCCAAAGCGGTCCACCGCGTTGATGTTGGCGCTGCGCCACAACTGGTTTAGTTCGGCGTCTTCGCCGATTTGTTGCAATAGCGCTTCGAGTTTACGGTTATCTTTAACCGGTATGCGTAACGGCATGCGGCTGCTCCTAGCTTAAGAATTAAACGGCGGGCTGTCCGACCAACCAACCCTACACGGCCCCCGCCTGGGACATCGCCGCTTGGAGTCCGGCCGAAATAACGCAGAGCCGTCGGCCGCCCAACCGTCTGCATCGCTAAGCGGTATACCAGATTGAAGGGATATGCCAAGCTTTAACCCCGTTGCGATGGATCATACCTAGCGTTCGTCTAGTTCCTCGCCTTTACGGATCAGGCGCGCACTGTTGAAGACGACGATCAGGGAGCCGGCGTTGTGCATGATGGCGGCCAGGATGGGGGCCAGCAGGCCCAGGCCGGATATGGTAAGGCCGCCGAGAATAAAAAAACCGCCGATGGCAATGTTCTGGTGAATAACGACGCGTGCCGAGCGGGAAAGATCGATCAAGAAGGGCAACCGCCGCAAATCGTTGTTCATCAAGGCGATCGTGGCGCTGTGAATCGCCACGTCGCTGCCGGCCGCGCCCATGGCAATCCCGATATGACTCGCGGCCAAGGCGGGGGCGTCGTTGACGCCGTCACCGACGAAGGCTACCCGGTAGCCGGCTGATCGGGCCTCCTCGACGAAGGCTACCTTCTCGTGCGGTAAACATTCCGCCTTCCACTCCGTGCACGCTACGGTCCTGGCTACCATGTCGGCCACGGCCCGCCGGTCGCCGGTGACCATCGCCAGCCGTTTCACCCCTAACTGGGCCATTTGGGCCAGGCTCTCCCGTGCTTCGGGCCGGACTTGATCCTCCAGTCCTACCCAGCCCTGGTAGGTGCCATCCTTGGCGATGAAGATGGCGCTAAGGCCGCGGACTTGTTCCTGGTTGTCGCGGATCAAGCGGTCGTCATCGATCTGATTGGCCTGCAGCCAAGTAACACGGCCGGCCAGGATTTCGGCGCCGTTGACACGTGCCCGGATGCCCTGGCCTGGTTCTTCATGAAAGTCTAAGGGGTCTACCAGTTCCAGGTCGACCTCCTCCGCCAGCCGCTGCAAGGCCAGGGCGGCGGGGTGGTTGCTGTGCCGTTCCGCGCTTCCCGCATCAAACAGCAAGCTGGATGAGTCCACCCCGGCCACCGGTGCCAGCCGCGACACCCCCAGTACGCCGGTGGTCAGGGTACCGGTTTTGTCGAGGACAAAGGTGTCGATGCGCGAGGCTTCTTCCAGATTACTGATATTCTTTACCAGCACGCCGAGGCGCGCGGCGGCAGAAAGGGCGGCGACCATCGCCGTTGGCGTGGCCAGGATGAAGGCGCACGGGCAGGCAATGATGAGCAGGGCGATGACACGGTTCCAGTCCTCGGTAAAAAACCAGATCAGGGCGGCCAGCATCAGGATGACCGGTGTATAGTAACGCGCGTAGCGATCAATCATGCGCATGATCGGCAACTTGGTTTGCTCGGCGGCCAGAATCAGCTCCTGCACTTTACCCAGCGTGGTGTCGTCGCCGACCCGGGTAACCTCCACGTCCAACACGCCGGTCAGGTTCTGGGTTCCGGCGAAAACTTCCTCGCCGGGCTCCTTGTCGCGCGGCAGCGACTCGCCGGTGATGGTGGCTTCGTTCAGGGTGGTGCGGCCGTTGCGGATGACGCCGTCGGCGGGAATGTTGTCGCCGGGCCTGACCCGCACCATATCGCCCACGGCAAGCTGTTGCACCTCCACTTCCTCGTCCCGGCCATCCGCCGCTATGCGGCGGGCGGTGGAGGGCGTCATGCGAATCAAGTTCTCGATCGCCTTGTGTGCGCCCTCCGCCGAGCGGGTTTCAATTACCAGCGCCAGCAGCATGAAAAAGCCGATGACGCCGGCGGTCTGGTAGTCGCCACTGGCCATGGCGGCCAGGACCGCCATGGCGACCAGTTCGTTCATAAACAATTTCCCGCGCCACAGGTCGATTACGGCGGTGCGCAGGATCGGGAACGCCAGAATCAGGGCCCCGAGGAAGGCGCTGATGTCGCCGGCCAGGGGGTTGGCGGGGTAGAAGGTGCGGGCTAGAAACGAGTTCAGCACCAAGGCCGCACCCAGCAGCATGGAGCCGAGCAGGAGCCACGAGTGGGATTGACCTTCGGCTTTAGAGGCTACTTGCATGACTGTTCTCTTTCATCCCTGGTTTCATTCGCGCGGGGGGCTGAGCTGTAAACGTAATTCCCGCTGGCCCTCGGCGCGCTCATGCAGAATCTGCTTGCGGTCCACCCGGGCCAGCACGTCGCGGATGCGGTCTTGCCACAGGGTCTGGGTGAGCACTTCCGGCTGGGCCTGAAAAGCAGCGAGCACGGAGGTGAAGAAGTCCGCATCGGCTTCCGCCTCGCTGACGACCCGTTGCCGCTCGGCGCTGGCTTCGGCCTGTACCCGTGCCGTGTCGCCTTGCGTCTCATTGGCAACGCGCGCGGCGTAGGCGCGCGCGGAACTAATGGAGCGGCTACGGTCCTGCTCCGCCTCGATCACGGCCTCAAACGCCTCCGCTACTTGTAGCGGCGGTGTCACCGCGAGCAAGTCCAGGCGGTGCACCTCCAGCCCCAGCTCAAGCGTATGCAGCCGCGTCCGCAATTCCTGGTCAACGGTGTGGCGGAACATTTCAATATCGGTGCGCAACGCGCGATCAACCGGCCACCGCTGCGCCACGCTTAGCGCGGCCCGGTCCAGCTCCTTGTGCAGAATCTGTTCGGCCTCACGCACCCGGAAAATATAGGCCTCGGGATCACGGATGGTGTAACGCAGCCCCCAACGGGTATGAACAATATTGGCGTCGCCGGTCAGAAGATACCCGTCTTGCAAAGGGCGCAGGGATTCCCGCACGGACCGCCCGAATTCCGGATCCCATTCGTGTCCCGGCAGCTGTTCATACCAGTGCGTATCGATATCCATATGCTGGATGCGCGCGGCGGGGACCCGGACGATTTCCGCGACGGGTTTGGGCCAGGTCCAATGGAGGCCGGGCTCCTTCACCCGTTCGGCCCCGACACCGCTGATGCGGCCGAGCACGAGCACGTAGGCCCGCTCGTGTTCCTGCACGATGAACAGGCCCGATGCCAGGTAGGCCACCGCCAGCAGCACCATGACGCCCGTCAATAGCCGGAAACTGACTTGTAAGGCGTCAGCCAGCGCTTGCCGCCCCGGATCGAGCGGTTCCTGCGACAGGTTGTTTTTATCGGCGGGCATGTGCATGGGGGGCGGTCAACTCCTACTCGATGTGTCCGGGCCCTTTAAGCAAGTCGAACGGCTCGGCGTCCGAACTCAGAACCACGGTGGTTTGGTTCGTCATGATCTGCTCCAGCGCGTCCAGTTTGCGCAGAAAAATGGCCAAGCCGGCGTTTTCGACGAAGACGCCGTAGAATTCCGCCGCTTCCGCTTCGCCTTCGGCCCGGATACGTTTGGCCGCGGCCGCGGCGCGCGCCAACGCCTGTTCCCGTTCGCTGTCCGCTTCCGCCCGGATACGCAACGCCTCGCTTTCCCCTTCGGAGCGATAGCGTTCGGCCAGCTCGCTGCGTTCCGCGCGCATGCGGTCAAAGACGCGCTCGGTAATGGCTTCGGGGAGACCGAGCCGTCGAATGCCGAGGAACATCACCTCAATACCGTAGCGGTCGCGGGCTTCCCGTTCCAAAGCGTCGAGGATTTCCGTTTCAATCGCGTCAAAGCGGATGGCGTCGGGATTGACGTTGACCAGGTGGGCAAACGCATAGCGGCCCAGCGTGGCGCTGGTGTAGTTGCGCAGCAACCCTTCCAGGTTGCGTTCGGCTTGTTCCCGGGTCCCCACGCGCTCCAGAAAGGGAATCGGATCGAGGATGCGCCAGCCGGAATAGAGGGAAACCAATACATTCTTGCCGTCCTGGGTCAGGGCCTGCTCGAACGGGCCTTCAAAGCTTTGAATGCGCCGGTCAAACCGGTAGACCCGCTGGATCGGCCACGGCCAGCGGCCGTAAAGGCCGGCTGCAGTCAACGAGCGTACCGGCCGACCGAAAGTGGTGACAACCACCGCGTCGCCTTCGCGTACAATGAAGACCACCTGCAACATGATCAGCAAGGCGGCCACCAACAGGCCGCCGATGAATAATAGACGTTGTCTGCTCATAAGAACCGGTCCTCCAGGCGGCCCGGAGTGAAGTCGAACAGGTCGGGCCGCAGCTTCTCTTCCCAATTCAGAATAATGACCTCGAGATCCGGCGAGGTGGCAATCACATATTTATCGATGGATTGCAGCGCCCGGGTGAGCGATTCGAGGTAAAGTCGCGAGGTGTAGATGCGCGGCAGGTTGCGGTGCAGGGCCAGGCGTATCAGGAAACGGTCGGCCTCCGCCGCCGCCCGTTCCACGCGGTGCGCACGATCACCGCGCGCTCGCCAAACCAGCTCATCGCCTTCCGCCGCCGCCAACGGCAATACGCGGCTACGGTAGGCGTTGGCTTCGAGAATCGCCGTCTCGCGTTCTTCGAGTGATCCGACCACAGCCTCAAACGCGTCGGCTACCGGAGTCGGTGGGTGGGCCCCGTGCAAGCCGACGAAGAGGATTTCGACCCCTAGTCCCAAAGCATCGGAGGCGCGCTGCAGCTCGGTAAAGAGCCGTCGACCGGCCACTTGTCGCTCCGCGCCGAGCAGCTCGATAAAATCGCGGCTGGCCAGCTCGCGGGTCACAATCCGATAAGCCGCCATACGCAGCAATTCGTCGGGATTGCCATGGTTGTAGAGGTAGTCGTAGAGATCGAGGATACGGTATTCCACCGGCACGTTAACGGTGATGAAGTTGATTGGGACAGCGGCGTCGGTTTCATCGGTTGCCGCCATCAATTCACGGTTGGCGACAATGAATTGTTCCTCGTGCAGGAAATGCGGCTCGGTCCAGAGAATCAGCGGCGGCATGGGATTGTCGGGGTCTTTTTCGTAGCCGACGCGCAGGGTTAGGATGCGGCGGGCGGGATGGCGGCGCACCGTGTCGAAGGGCCACGGCCACTTGAAGTGGATCCCGCTTTCCAGCAGGCGCGGCGTACCCTCCGGCGTCAACGGATTGCCCAGCCGCTCCAGGATCGCGGCTTCCTCCGGTGCCAGCACCACGATGCTGGATAGCGCGTAGAGCAGGAGGATTTGCACGCCACACAGCGGCAGCAGGGCGCGCCGCATGAAGCGATAGAATCCGGTGTCGGAGACGTGGAACCCGAACTGGTAATCCAGGGTCTGGGCAAGACTCGTGGTCCAGGACCGAGGGTCGGTCAGGAGCGCGGTCAGTCGGCTTTCGTAGGTGACCACCCGCGCGTCCTTGCGTTTGGGGCGGTAGCAATAACCGATGGTGTTGATCAGGTATTCAACCGCCAGCACCCACAAATAGGCTGCCAGCACCAGGCGCATCCAGCGGTCGACCACCGGGTAGCCCAGGTCCGCCACGATGGCCGCAGCGCCGACCAGGGCCGAGGCCAGAGCCGCCAGCAGCAGCATATTGCCCGGGCCGCGCAGCCAGCGATCATTCGGCAGGCGACTGAGCCCTAGGAAGTAGCGGCCGAACAGGAAAAGAGCAAAAGCCTGCCCAATCAGGACCGCCGACCCGAACAGCCGCTGGGCTGGCTCGTCGAAAGGTTGGGCCCCCGTGGCGTAGAGGCGGTAGCCCCAGAAGCCCGCCAGCAGGGCCAGCACCGGCGCCAGTAAGGGAATGAACCACTTTTCCAACTGGCGACGCGCATGGATGTAGGATACCGGGTCTAGTTCCGGATCGTCCCCGTCGGCGAACAGGGCGTTGCGGTCAACTTCCTGGGCCAGTTGCCGACGATCGCGTTCTTCCTCCTGCGCCAGACGGTCGAAGCGGAACCGCACCCACAAAACAAGGCACAATATGGTGCTCAGGACAAAATAGGGGTAAAGGGCCGGAATGGCCGGTATCGCCGTGCGCAGCCAGAGCAGGTGGCTGATCAACAGCGCCACCGCGCCCAACACGGCAGCCGTCAATAAGATCTTCTCGTTGTTATGTTCCGTCACGCCTTGACTTCCATCAATTGAAAAGCCCGCACACCCAGTAAGAGAACGCCTCCCAGATAACAGACCGCATAGATGGCCGTGTGTGCCACATAGAGGCCTGGTATCGTGTCCTCGCCGGCCAAGGCGTCCACGACCCAGAAATGTTGCCAGTTTGGCACGAGATAGTAAAGCATGCGCGCCCACCATGCTTCGCCTGCGAATCGCCCGAATAGATAATCCGAAAGCAACCCCAGCAGAAACAGCGCGGCGCATATGGAGAGGGTTGGAATGGTGGTCAGCCGTGTGGCCAAGGCCACGCTGAGGGCCGCCAGTACGCTGACCGCCAAGGCGATCAAGGCGCCGGCCGGCAGGATACGCAGGTCGTAGAGCATGCCGAAGGGGGCCGGCTGGCCATCGCCGTCAATGAATCCGACATAGAGAAAAGCGGCCGTCAGCAACAGGAACAACACGAGAAACGCGTTGGATATGAAAGGACGGCGCAGGAAGAAATTAATTAGACCCCCGAGGACAAATGTCGCGCCCAAGGCCAGCCAGAGCGGGATGGCGGCCCACCCGTCCAGTATATAGGGGTCGCGCACCGTGCGGGTCGACAGGAGCACGGCCATCAACAAGCCAGCGGAAAACAGGAGCATGACCAGCAGAATGCCACTGTATTTGGCCAGGAAAAAAATGGTGCGCGGCATCGGTTTGCTGAGCACCGCCGCCATGGTACCGCGCCGGATTTCACCGGTCAACGAGGCGCAGGCCAGATGGGCGGCCAGGATCAGGCCCACCACCCAGGTGAAGGCCAGCGAGCCATCGCGCACGAATTTAGCCGACTCACCCAGGGTATGGGACATCACCAGCGGCAGCAGCGCCACTAGAAACAAGGCGGACACGAACAACAGAAAAGCCAGCGGCTGCCGGATGGCTTCCAGCGCCGTCAGCCGGGTTACGGCCCAAAATTGCTTTAACGTCCACATCGTGCGGTTGGATTCTCCTGCATCCCCTTGTGTTCAATTGCAGGCGATACTATGCAAGCGCTGTCCGCAAAATGCAACCTGTTGGCTGTTGAGTCATTGATCCGAATGGACCAGGTCCTGGATCACGTGGTGGATCCCGCTGACCACCCTGGTGAAGCGGTCGTAATCGATCTGATCGGCCGTGTCCGTGGCGCGGTGGTAATGCGGGTAGCGGAAAGGCGCCGTATCGGTAAACATGATGCCGGGATAGCCCTGTTGCCAAAAGGCCCAATGATCCGACCACCCCACGCCGGGGATCCAACCCGGCGGCGCGGCTCCCTCCGAGGGGAAATCCGTTGTGTGGCGAAACGTCCGCACGGCTCGTCGCACCAACGCTCGCGAACGCCAATTGCCGACCACGGCAATAAAGTCGCTGCGGTTGGGGTAAAAGAGGCTGAACGGCGGCGGATAGCGTTGGGAACCGCGCTCGTCGGAATAGTAGCCGATGGTTTCCGGCGTCAGCATGGCCACAATGTTCTCACCGCGCTCGGCGCAGCGCCGCGCGTAGACGACACTGCCCATACGCGGCGTCCGGAAAAATGGCGGCTCTTCGTTTACGAAGGCCACGAAGCGCAGGGTGCGGTCCGGCTTGGTGCCGTGCCAGCGCCGGGCCAGCGCCAGTACGGCGGCCATGCCACTGGCGTTATCGTTGGCACCGGGACTGCCGCGGACCGTGTCGTAGTGAGCACCGACCACCACGATCTCGCCCGGCCGCGTTCGGCCCGGGATTTCAACGATCAGGTTGGCGCAGATGATATCCCCCACGTCGTACGCTTGACGTTCCACGGTATAGCCGGCTGCCGTGAAAGCTTGCTCAATATAATTGGCAGCCGCCGCGAGGGCATCGGGCCGGAACACGTTGCGTTCACCGATCGTCGTGGCCAGCTCGTGCACATGTTCGACCAGTGCGGTCTGCAGGGCCTGCTGCTCCTTCGTGAGGGGAGGCAACGCGCCGCTATACGATGTTCCAGGCATGCGGATCATAGACCAATAAGACCACACGGCCCCTGCACACAAGAGGGCCACCCAAACTGCCGGTCGCACATTCATGGTGGACTATACACCATAATCGTCCACCATGTCTCAAACAGGTTGCCATGGGAATGGATTCGGACGAAGCCTCCGTTCTTATGAATCGCCTCGATCATGGGCGTTACGTAGCGGCGAAGGCAAATGGGAGCGGCCTGCCGGGCCCGGCGTGCCCGGCTTACAACGGGCTCGGGGTTGTAGGCCCGCCCTCCTGGTGCTGCCGTAGCTTCAGCGAAGGCGCATGTGGCGGACGCGGGCGATTTTTGCAAGAGCCCCGTATATAAGCGACACGGCAGGAAATTCAGATTTAGGTGCATATGACGCCACATTTAAGCTGAATATGGCAACGCATGTCTATTTTGTTGTTGATTTTCTTGTCGCGGTATCCACACTTGCGCCATGAAAGAGCTCAAGCGATATATTCGGGAGCCGTCTGGCAGTTTCTTCCTGTTGGGGCCACGCGGCACGGGCAAGTCCACTTGGCTCAGGCA
>SLLF01000345.1 GCA_007134175.1 Kiritimatiellia bacterium
GATAGGCTGGAGTTTGATCTCTCGCACCCGTTTATCGTCTATCGGGATACGGTGATCATCAGCCTGACGTCGAATGACAGCCTGCTGGCGCTCAATTTGACGGACGGCAGTGAGCAATGGCGGTTTTACGGCGAGGCACCATTCCGGTTGGCGGCCGCGGCAGGTAACGGCCGCGCCTATGCCGTTTCGGACGATGGCTACCTGTATTGCCTGGACATAGCGACGGGGGCCTTGGTGTGGAAATTCCGCGGGGGAGTGGACGGTGGGCGTCTGCTGGGTAACGAACGGCTGATCAGTATGTGGCCGGCGCGCGGCGGCCCGGTGTTGCAGGACGGCGTGGTCTATTTCGGTGCGGGTTTGTTCCCCTTCATGGGCACGTTTCTCCACGCCTTGGATGCGGCCAGCGGGGACGTGATATGGAGCAACAGCAATAGCGGATCGCTCTACACCCCGCAGATCCATATGCATCGCGGCGCCTTCTCCGGGACGACGCCGCAGGGCTATCTGGCCCTTTACGAGGATACGCTGTTTGTCGCCTGCGGGCGCTCCCGGCCTGCCATACACCGGCGCGATACCGGCGAATTTATCCATCTGGAGCAAATCGTGAACCGCCACCGGTTCGGTGGCTATGAGGTGATGGCCGGTTCAGACTACTACTATGTACGTGGCGAGATCATGCGTACAGCCGACGGATCACGCGCCGACTGGCCCGGTCGGCACGGCGCCTCGATTCTCGGTCCAGAGGGGGTATTCGGAATGGCCAGCAATCAGTTGATCTGTTTCACCCCCGGCCCCGCGGACGAGACGGAGGACGTGGTGAATCGTTGGGGCGAGAAGGAGCAGCGCCCGCGTTATGAAGCCATAGCGAATTTCGAGACGGACGCTCCGGACCACCTGCAGCAACTGCATCTACAAGCGGGCGACCAACTGTATGGTTCGGGCGACGACGGCTGGGTGGTGGCCCTCGCCTTGGCGGACGGTGCCGAGCCGGTTCGGCTCAAGTGGGAAAAGCAAATTGACGGCACGATCTGGAATATGGCCGCCGCCTCGGGACGGCTGCTGGTGATGACCGAGGAAGGTCATCTCTACGTGTTCGGCGAGGAACCCAAAGCAGAGCCGCCCGTTTACCACCGTGATCCAGCCCCCTTGCCCGCGTCAGCGGAGCACTGGGCGGCGACGGTTAATGACTTGCTTGCTGATCGGCTGATGCTCTCCGGTTACGCGCTGGTGGCAGGCGTGGAAGATGGCCACCTGGTGGAAGAGCTGGTTCGCCAGTCCGACTACCACCTGGTGGTGGTCGAGCCGGATAGGGATCGCGTTCAGGCGCTGCGGGCACGATGGGACCGCGCGGGGATCTACGGTTCGCGCGTCGCCTTGATCAACACGTCACTGGCCGAGGCCCGGCTACCGCCGTATTTAGCCGATTTCGTGGTGTCGGAACGAACAGATGCGCTGGATCTGGCCGGCGAGGCCTCCGATTTGCAGGCGCTGTTTTCCGCGCTACGGCCCTATGACGGATTCATTCGACTGGCGCTGGACGAATCGGCGCGGTCCACGGCCCAGCGGGTCATCGAGAGCGGTGCATTGGTAGGGGCGCAATCGGAAGTAGTGGATGGCGATTGGGTGCTGCGCCGCACCGGACCCCTGCCGGGGGCCGGTGTGTGGACGCACCAGAATGCGGATACTATGAATACGGGCGTTTCCGCGGAACAGATAGCCGGTCCGCTGGGCGTGTTGTGGTTCGGTGGCCCGTCGAACGAGGAAATTCTGCCGAAGCACGGTCGCGGCCCCATACCGCAAGTGGTCGGCGGTCGCTTGTTCATTCTGGGGCCCGACACGCTTTTTGCGCGCGACGTCTATACCGGACGGCCCCTCTGGTCGAAGGAAATTCCGGGGATTGGTGACTACTACAACACCACGCGGCATCAGCCTGGAGCGGATCACCTGGGCGCCCCCTATGTGTCCATGGCCGACGGAATCTACGTTGCGATCGAAAGCGATATTATCCGTCTGGATCCCCGTACGGGAGAGGAACTTGATCGCTTTATCGCCCCGCGTGATCCGGATACGGACGATCAACGGCATTGGGGCTATATCGGGATCAAGGACGATCTGCTGATCGCCGGGCTGGACCCGTTGATTTTCAGCGACGCCGTTCCGGGCGGGCACAACTGGAACGCGATTTCCAGTCGACACGTGGTGGTAATGGACCGCTTCAGTGGGGAAATACGTTGGCAGCGCACGGCTGAGTGGGGATTCCGTCACAATGCCATCGTAACCGCCAACGGCCGGCTGTTTCTGGTGGATCGTTTGCCGTCCGAGGTGCGCGATGCATTGGCGCGGCGGGGCGATTATGAGCCCGATCCTGTGATGATGGCACTCGATGTCCAGACGGGTGAGGTTCTCTGGGAAACGGTTGAGCATGTGCATGGCAGTGGATTGAACTATTCCAAGGAGCATGATGTCCTGGTGCAAGCCGGCCGGCAGGCGCGGACGTCGCGTCAACGGCTGGAGGGGGAAACGACCCGGATCAGCGGTTTCCGGGGAGCGGATGGGTCGCTGCTCTGGAGCCGGAGCGATTTGGGTACGACTCATTTGGGCAAGCCCCTTATTCATCAAGACAGCATTCTGATTACGTTCCAGGCGCTTTGTCTGCTAACGGGCGAAAACCAAGTCCGCCGGCATCCTGTCAC
>SLLF01000292.1 GCA_007134175.1 Kiritimatiellia bacterium
ATGGTGCGCGCGCCCGCTCAGTGGGTTTGAATTCATTTATGGTCTACAAAGTGGTGCGCGTCAGCGCCATTCCCAATGCCGGTCGCTTGCTCCAGCCCGACATTCCCCTCCAAACCGATTATCCCTGGGCCGACACGCGATCAACACCCGGCGAACGCTGGGACCGCGCCCTGCGTGCCCGTCCCGGCTTGTCCCCTCGCGGCCTGGTGGAACGGCAGCGAATACCGTTCTATCTCGGCGCCACCCATCATGCCCGGTTGGCGGCGATACTGGATTACGAAGACTGGGACACCATTCGGGCACGAATCGACTATCCGGCCGCAGACGAAATCCGCGTGCGCGTGGAACAGCGGTTGCCGCTCAACTTCCCCCTGCGCCGGGCATTCGTGACGGGTGACTACGTGCCGCTGCAAGCCGTCGAGCACGGTGTGCGCCTGTCGGACCATTCCGCTCTCTATTTGCAATGAACCCATCCTGTTATTGTCCCCGCAACACGCGTTCCGGACAGGCCATGATCTTCGTGGTCATGGTGCTCGTATTGCTGGCATTCGTTGTGTTCTGGCAATTCGACTTGCACAAGACCCTCTACGTGAAATTGCGGGCACGCGATGCCAGTGATGCCGCAGCCCTGGCCGCTGCCCGCTGGCAGGGACAGACGCTCAACCTGATCGGCGAATTAAACGCGATCCAGGCGGTGCTGCTGACCGAACAACTGGGGACAGCGGCCATCGATACAGCGGAAGCAGACGCACTGAATGATTTGCGCTCCCGCTTAAGCTTCGTCGGGCCGGTGATGGGCTTGGTGGAGGCCAACCAGGTGGCGCATCACAACCGCATATACAACAACCCGTTCTACACCCGGCAACTGCTGGAACATGTGACCCGGATTCACGAGGAATACGAGCGCCAATTTGTTCCGCCGTGGGACAGTGGCCCCGGCGCACCGGGTGCATGGACGGAATATGCGGCGATGCTTGAGGCGGTCGCCCGCCAAGGCCTCGCGGTTATGCCGGAAAATCCGAGCTGGTTCATCGACTATATGGACTTCCATCATCCGCTGCTGAACCCGGCCTTTTATGACGCGGTCGCCTCACGCAACTGGTGCTGGTTTTTCCTGCACCGGCACGCCTTGCTGGCGTCGTACACCAACTGGCGTTCCTGGCCGAGTCTGCCGGCCTTGATGCAACGTGAACCGTTGAATGCAGAGGTGTTTAGCCTGCGGTTGAACCGGGTGCGCACGGCGGCGAATTGGCCGGTCTTGTCGCCCCTTGCCCCAAATCCGCGAACGGGCGAGTGGACCGCTCAAACCGGCGCAGTCGGCGGCGGCCCGGTGGAGCCCGAAGTAGTCTGGCTGGAGGTGGCGTGGCACGGCTATGAGCCGTCCGACTGGTACCGCTGGACGGAATTTATCCCTGCCGGATTTCCCTTTCGGTCGCCGGTCCGTTCCGTTTACGATGTGCTCGGGGCCGATGCCGCCGTGCGGGTGGGTGCGTTTGCCGATCGCATCACCCCGGGTCTCGGCCGGGGCGAAGTCCTGCGCACCGCCGCCGCCAAACCTTTTGGCCGTTTGCCTGGAGATCAACCGATTCACTCGCTCGGCATGGTGTTGCCGGGATTTCACGATGTGCGCTTGATTCCGATGGACGCCTCCACGGCCCCGGAACAAGGGCAGATGCCGGGTTGGCCCGATCACATCTACGAGCACCTGCCCCTCTACATGCGCCATGGGCCGGGCGCATTGCCGGCGGGCTGCTATTACTGCCGCCAGTTAAATCGCTGGGAAGATCCCGAATTCCGGCAACGCGGCCGCGCTTGGCTGGAGCAATACCACCACACGTGCCATCATGCGACAGGTCCAGGCAGCGGACCGGGAGGAGGTACGCGCCGTGGTCACTAAACGTCGTCGTACCGGCCAGGCGATGGTTGAAATGGTAGCGGGACTCCTCGTTTTGCTGGTGTTACTGGTCGGCCTCCTGCAAGTTGGACGCTTGGCCATCGCCCACAACCAGGTGATGGTAGCCGCCCGCACCCAGGCCGATGAACAGGCCCGTAGCCGACAGCAGGTGGCTGCGGGACTCGCGTCCGCCTATCTCCTTAATATGCATCCCGGCCACGATAACGTCTTTTACAGCCAACACGACATGCCGGTATCAGGTCCGCACGAACCGGTCAGTCGCGCGGTCCTGCGCCCCGCCCGCATGCCGGTGCTGCAGTCGTATGCGGGGATAACCCCGCTGCATGAGGCCGACCGATCCCAGCACATAACGGATTCCTTTCGGTGGGTTCGGGGGCGGCAGCGTACTGCGCGGATTCCCGTCTATCCCGTGATGCGCCGCTGGGTGGTGCGCGATGAGCATCTGCAGTTGGAACACGAGGTCTGGCTGCCTTGGCTGGGGGGACTGGACGAATGACGGGTCGCCGCCACAACCATTATCGGTGGCCACGGCTCACGTGGGGCGTGGTGGCTCTCGGCTGGTATTTGGGTTGGGTGATCCCGATCGGCGAGGCGCGGGTCTTCATGCGGTGGGGCCGGGCGGACCGGCAGTCCTTGGCGGCGGAGACAACAGGCTGGCAACCCGCCCAGCAGGGTACGGTACAGATTGATGGACAGACTTATGAGCTGCAGGTGTTCGGTTCCCGGGGCTCCGTTCAACAGACGCTGGCCCGCGTCGAGCGCATCTACCGCGAGCGCGATGCGCACGTTCACATCTGGCCGGGCCGCGAACTGGGTGTGGGCCAAGCGATATGGCCCGACCGCGAAACCCGCGTGCTGGTGGTGGCCCCACCCGCTTGGTCCCAGCAGCTGGTCTTCCTGGTGCACGGGCGCACCGCGCCACGCGACCGCGAGGGGCCTGCTACCCCGATCCTGAACCTGCCCGTTTTCCCCGGGGCCCGGCGTGGCTCGCACATCAGTCGACCGGACAGCGGTGTGCACACGGCGTTCTGGCGCACCACCGCGACCGTCAGAGACGTATGGGCCTTTTATGACCAGGCCATGGTGGCCGCAGGTTGGACCCCCTACTTTACCGTTGAGCGCGGCCGCCGCGCCGCCGCGCCGCTGGCGGTCTATACAAAGGGCAACCAACTGTGTTATGTTCAGGTGTCGCCGGTAAACAACCGGCCCGGGGAACAGATGATTACCGTTTTAGTCAAGGATTCCTAAGGGAAAAAGAGGTGTCGCGTGAAACATAGAATCATCCTGGTCGCCGCCATTGCCATCGGGTTGCTGGCGTTTATTTTGACCCACCGCTACTTGCGCGAGGAGCGCGCCCGGCTGTTCGAAGGCGCACAGCGCATTCCGGTGATTGTGGCTCGCCGCAACCTGCCCGCCGGCACGGTGTTGCAGTTCGAGGACCTCGCCTTACGCGAAGAGTTCGCCAGCGCCGTGGGCCAGAACATCTTCGGTCCGGAAGACCAGAACCGGGTCATCGGCAAACGATTGCGTTTCCCCTTGGAGCGGGGCGAGCCGTTGTGGTGGTCGCACGTGGATTTGCCGGATCCGGGCGCGGAAGGTTTGGCCAGCATGATCCGTAGCGGTTTACGGGCGGTTTCGATTCCGATTACCGGCCCTGCCAGCGTCAGCGGTTTAGTCGTGCCCGGCGACCGGGTTGATATCCTCGGCACCTTCACCTTCCCCGCCCGCGAGCTGGAAGGGGAAATGGAATCGGTCACCCTGACCATGCTGCAGGATGTCAGTGTGCTGGCCACCGGGCAGCAACTGGCCCGCGATGCGGCCTTGTTGGGCGCGGACCGTCGGCCGGGCGCCTATTCGATGATCACGTTCGAAGTCACCCCGCGCGAGGCGGAGCTGCTGGTGTTCGCGCAACATGTCCGCGGACAACTCCACTTGAGCCTGCGCCACGGGGAAGATGTCCATTACGAGCACGACCTGCCGTCCGTCAATTTTGAGCATATCGAGGAGAAACTGGAGGAATATAACCTCTACCGGCAGCAGTACATTCGACTCAAAGGTGAATTGTAAGCTGGTGGCCACCCGCATGACATGAGCACCGAACCCGCCCAATTTATTCTGGAATGCGTCGCGCCGGACGGCCAAGCCGCGCCGCGCCGGGTGGACGCGGGTGTCTATACCATTGGGTCCGCCACCGGTAATAAATTGCGCCTGACCGGCACCGGCGTGGCCCCGCGCCACGCAGTGCTGACGTTGATGCCGGACGAGTCCTATATCGAGGAGCTGCTGAGCGAGACCGGGGTTTGGGTCGAAGAAGAAAAAATAGCGGGCCGACGCCGTGTCTTCCCGCACCAGACCATGCGGATTGGCGACTACGCGCTGAGCTACGCCCCGGCGGCGGAGCAGGACATGGAACCCGCACCGGCACCGCCGCCGCCTGAGCCGCCTCCGCCTTCAACACCCGTTTCGCCCGCGCCGCCACCCGTCCCTGCACCCTCCGCCAACCGTGTCGTATCGGATACCGCGGAACACACCATCAAGCGTCAGCTCCAGGCGGAACTGCTGGAGCGGCTGGATATCAAGCGCCTTACCATTCAACAGGTCAAAGAGGACGAGTTGCGCGTCCGCGTCGAGCAGACACTGGAGAAGCTGATCGGCGAAATCCGCCACCGCTTGCCGGCCGGGATGGACGCCCAACGGTTGGCCAAGGAACTTTTTGACGAGGCGGTGGGCCTCGGCCCGCTGGAGGATCTGTTGCAGGATCCGGCGATTACCGAAATCATGGTCAACGGCCCCCGCAAGATCTACATCGAACGCGCGGGCAAACTGTTCCAAACGGAAAAAAGCTTCATCGACGACAACTCGGTGCTGGCGGTGATCGAGCGCATTGTCTCGCCCATAGGCCGGCGCATCGATGAAAGTTCCCCGTATGTAGACGCCCGTCTGCCGGACGGTTCGCGGGTTAACGCCATCATCCCGCCCCTCTCGCTGAGCGGGCCGTGCCTGACCATCCGGATTTTTTCCAAGGAGCCATTAGGTGATGACGACCTGTGCCGGTTCGGAACGGTTACGCCGGAATTGTGCCGCTTCATCGAGGCCACCGTGCGCGCCCGCAAGAACATCATCATCTCCGGCGGCACCGGCTCGGGCAAGACCACCCTGCTGAACGTCGTCAGCCATTACCTGCCCGGCGATGAACGGATCGTGACCATTGAGGACGCCGCCGAGCTGCGGCTGCCGCAGGAACACGTGGTGCGGCTGGAGGCGCGCCCCCCCAACATTGAAGGGCGCGGTGCGATCACCATTCGCGATCTGGTCCGCAACGCGCTACGTATGCGGCCGGACCGGATTGTGGTGGGCGAATGCCGGGGGGGTGAGGCGCTGGACATGTTGCAGGCGATGAATACCGGGCATGAAGGGTCCCTGACCACCATCCACGCCAATGCACCGCGCGATGCGTTGTCGCGCTTGGAAACCATGGTGCTGATGGCCGGCATGGAGTTGCCCTTGCGGGCCATCCGGGAGCAGATCGGCGCCGCCATCCATCTGGTGGTGCACTTGTCGCGTTTCAGTGACGGTTCGCGCAAGGTGAACCGCATCGCGGAAGTGGTCGGCATGGAGGGCGATACCCTGACCTTGCAGGATCTGTTCACCTACGAACAGACCGGGATCGGGTCTGACGGGCGGGTGTGTGGCCAGTTTAAGCCGACCGGGGCCGTGCCGACCTTTCTGGAGGAGATGCGGACGCGCGGGATCGAGCTGGATCCGGTCATTTTTGACGAGGCGCACTGGACTCGCGCACCGGAACCGGAGTCGGCGTGATGGCGCCGCATTTTTTGCCGTTGGCGTTCGCCGTTTGCTTCGCTGGACTAGCGTATGTGTTGCTGTGGACCGTGCGCGACGCCCTGACCCATTATGATCAAGCCTATGTAACCGATACGGCCCGGCAGTATGAAGATTTGTTTCTATTCATTCCACCAGCCCGCTTGAACGCGGTTGCCCGCATCACGGCGCTGGCGGTGTTTCTACTCTTTTTCGCCATAACCGCTGATCTAGGGGCCGCCGCAGGTTGGCTGCGCGGCCTGTTGATCGGCGGCGTGATGGGTGTGGCGGTGCTGTTTGCGCCCGGCGGTCTGCTGCGCATCCTGCGCCGCCGCCGCCTGGAACGATTCAATGAGCAGTTGGTGGAGGGACTGCAAACCATGAGCAACGCCTTGCGCGCCGGCTACAGCATCACACAGGCCATAGAAAGCGTAGTCAAGGAAGGGCGCACCCCGATCGCCCAGGAGTTCGGCATGTTTTTGCAACAACTGCGCGTTGGCGTGAAGCTGGCGGACGCGCTCGACCAATTAGACAAACGGGTTGGCAGCGAGGATCTGACCTTGATGCTGCTGGCGATTGAAACGGCGCGCCAATCCGGGGGAAACTTGACCGAAGTGTTTGATAAGATCGCGGTTACCATTCGCGAACGGTTACGGATTAAAGGCCGCGTCGCCTCCTTGACGGCCCAGGGCCGGTTGCAGGGGATCGTGGTCGGGACCATGCCGTTTCTATTGCTGTTGGTGCTTTGGCTGCTGGATCCGGTCATGATGCAGAACTTTTACACCAGTCCGATCGGCTTGGCCGCCTTGGGCGTTGTCATCTTGCTGGACCTGATGGGGTTCCTTTTGATTCGTCGCATCATCAGGATCCGGATATGAAGAGGTGGGTGCCATGAATTTTACTTGGTTGTTTATTGCGGTGTGCGCGGGGCTGGCGGCGTCTGGCGTGGCCTGGTACGCCGGTTATACCTCGTTGCAGATCACCTATGTCACCTTGGCCGACGGGCGCCGCCGCGAGCGGCGCCTGCCGCTGAGCATGCGCTGGCTGTTGCCATTTGCCCCCAACCTCAAACCACTGTTCGACCGGCCCGCTTGGGTACCGGCCAGGGAAAAAATCCGGCGCGACCTAATTGCGGCGGGGTACACCGACTTGATCGCGCCGTATGAATTGCTGGCGCTACGCGTGCTGATGCCGCTGGTTCTGGGCGTCGGCGGGTCGGTACTGCTCTACCTCGTTATGTGGCAGCTACCGGGCCGCCTGGGACCGGTCTTGCTTGAACGCCAAGCCCTCTTGTACGGCCTGTTGCTGGCGCTGAGCCTGTTCTATCCCGGCTGGTGGCTGAAACAGGCGCGGCGGCAGCGGCACGAGGAGATCGAACGCGCCCTGCCGTTTGTGCTGGATCTGCTGACCTTGTCGGTCGAGGCCGGCATCGACTTCATGACCGCCGTGCGCCGGATTGTGGAACGGCGCGAGCCGGACGCGTTAGGCGAGGAGCTGATTCGGGTGTTCCGGCAGATTCAAGTAGGCAAAACCCGGCGCGAAGCGCTGCGCGACATGGCGCAACGTGTCAACCACCCCGACCTGTACGCCGTCACCAACGCCTTGGTGCAAGCGGACGAGCTCGGGTCCAGCATCGGCACCGCGCTGCGGCTGCAAGCCGATCAAATGCGGGTCCGGCGCTACCAGCGCGCTGAGAAGCTGGCCAACGAGGCCCCGGTCAAGCTGTTGTTCCCGCTGATTGCGTTCATCTTTCCCGCTGTATTCATCGTGCTTATGGGCCCGATCTTGATGGAACTGCTCCGTCAAGGTTTCTAGTTTGACTGAACGGGAAGGCGGTCTGGAGCAGACTCCAATAAAAGAGAACCACAGATGCGGGATGCCTCTTAGGTCTTGCAATCGTCCACCGTAATCGTCCACCGAAATGGGCAAGAAAAAGCGGGGAGAAAGCAGAGAGCCAAGCCAAGCAGGCCCGCCCCAGCCGATTGGGCGGCAAGGAATCGATGAGGAACTTGTGGTGTGTGTTGAGATGGCTAAGGACTCAGTCTTTCCGACCAGAGTCCCGATCACGCCGCCAGGCGGATTTCGGGGCGGAGTAGAGATCTCGTGCTCCCGCCAACCACCTCCCGCAGTCGCAATTTGTCGATTGGCGCGACCCCGCTTTTTGCAGACACGGTCTGCAGAATTGTTGGCGGAGTACGGGAAAGGCTATTCAACCCGCATTCTGCCGCCGGTCTATCCCGCAATCTGCCGAGTCTGTAGGGTGCAATTAGCCGGAGGGGTAGAGAGCAATCTGCCGGGGTTGCAGTTGGCAATCAGTCGGGCTTGGACTTGTCGATTGGTCGCAAGGGTAGATAGCCATTGACCGAATACTTCTACAGCAATTACCCAAACCACTTACCCCGTGTCGTATAATGGCTTTTCGATGAAGCGAGGCGACTAAATATACCGGTTACCCCGACTACCCCACTCAGCTGGCCCGCTTGCCATAGTGTGCCTGATTCTCCCGCAAGAGATGGACACAGTACTCGTTCAAACTTTTGTCATGGCGCATGGCGCCGATAACGAGCGCTTTGTGGAGATCCGGGCCAACGCGCACGACAAACTTGCCCGAATACTCTTTGCCTACTGTAGCTGCAGGCAGCTGCTCGCCGTCCTGTTTATATATCTTGATCCATTCCTCTACGGCTTGACAGAGTTCTTTGTAAACTTCTGCCTCGTCGTCGCCATGGATGCCACCCAGCATAAGGGTGGGGCACGTTCCTATATAGCACTGGTCCTCATCCGACCATTCGACAATTTTTAAGTATCGGTCATTTTCTTTCATTTTGTCGCCTCGCGCAGTGCTTTTTGAACGTCGCGCTCCTGGTAACGCTTCGCTTCACGCGAAAGATTACCGCTGAGCGTTATTTTCGGGCCCTTGGGATGCGTGAAATTGCGATGGCTGCCCTTACCACCGCGATCTACAAATCCCGCCTTTTCCAAGTCACGGATTAATGCTCTGATTTTTCCAGGCACAAAAAATAGTACTACTGTAGTACTGGTTTTGTCAACAGGCTACGGGGTGACTGGGTGAGTTTGGTAGTGCGCTTTCGCCAGCGCGTGCGCGAGAATCTGCGCATCGACATCGCCCCCACCCAATTGCGTGTTGCGATACTTGTGTGAAGATACTTGTTGAACTGGTAAGGCGAGAGGAATTTGGATTTCATTCGGTCTTGGGTATTTCGTCATTCGTCATTGAGCGTCAACAACTTTCGGACGCACATAAATCAGCCCTGCCCGGTCGAAGAAAAGTAAAAAAAAAGTTTGACAGGCGAGCGCATAGACGTAATATGTGCATCACTTAACTAGTGAAGTTTAGTTAAAGTGCATTATAACTCACATATGAAAAAAGGAGTGCGAGCGATGCGAAATCAGATGAAACAGATGGCGATGGGGTGGTTGGTACTGGTGCTGGCGGGAACGGGACAGGCGGTTCAATCCGAGGTGACGCTGGCGACTGACGGGGAGGCGCGGGCCGTGGTGGTGTTGCCCGGCGAACCAACCAACCGGGAAACCCTGGCCGCAGAGGAGTTGATTGAGCACGTCGAACTGATGAGCGGCGTGACCTTGCCGCAAATCAAATTAGGAGAGGCTACGGATGGTCGACTCCCGATCTACCTGGGGAGCGCGGCGGCCGACGAGCTGGACACCGCTACCCGGGATATTCGCGGGACCCACTCAGCCTTTACGCTACAGGTTACGACGGACCGCGTGGATATCCGCGGTTTGACGGATGAGGGCACCCTGTTTGGCGTCTACGAACTACTCGAACAACTCGGCGTGCGCTGGTACAACCCGGGCGAATGGGGACGGGTGATTCCCGATCAGCCGCGTCCGGCCCTGGCGCTGCAACGCACCTCCCAGACGCCGTCCATTCATTACCGCCGCTGGCAGCGCATTCAGAGCGGGGCGTGGCCACGACGGGTGCGTATGGGCGGCCAGCCGCGCACGACTGGTAGGGAACATATCCCGCCGTTCCACGTCCGCAGTGTAAGGGAACAGTGGTTTGAGGAAGAACCGGAACTCTTCGGCCTCCTGGGTGACGAACGGGTTATGCGTCAACAATGCGTCTCCAATCCACGCGTGCTGGAGGTCGTGACCCAGCACATTCGGGAAGAGTACGAACCTACCGATGATATTATTCATTTGGGTGCGGGCCCTAACGACGGTGGACGCTACTGTGAGTGCGAGGACTGCCAGGAACTGGACGGTGACGTCATGGACCCGATTCGAAATGCGCCCAGTGTAACCGGCCGCTATATCTGGTTTTTTAATCAGGTGCTGGATGCCCTGCAGGACGATTACCCCAACCTGCACATCGTGACCTACGTCTATGCCCAGCACACCATGCCGCCGCCCCCGGAATTGGAGATGAATCCCCGGATCGTTCCGGTGTTCGCCCCCATCACGCTGGACCGGATCGCCAGCATGGACAATCCAACTGTGCCGGACCGGTACACGCTGCGCTGGCTGGTGGACGAGTGGAGTGCCCGCGGCCCCAACGAAATATATTACCGCGGGTTCCTCAACAACCTGGCCTGTGTGCAGTTGCCGAAAACACAAATCGACCGCATCCGCAATGATTATCCCGCGCTGTACGAGCGCGGGGTGCGGGCCATGCGCGTACAACCGATGCGGCAATCGTGGGCCAGCGATCCGATCACGCTCTATTTGGGATCCCGTGTCATGTGGGATGCCAACACGGACGTGGACGCGGTGCTGGAGGAGTTCTACCGCCTGTTCTACGGTCCTGCCGAGGATGCCATGCGGGACTATCATGAACAACTGGAGGCGGCGTTCCGGGATGAACCCGCATTCACCGGCGGCAGTGCGCGCTACTTCCCGGTCTTCCTCGGGCATCCGCGCCGGGACGAACTGCGCGCCCATCTGGA
>SLLF01000175.1 GCA_007134175.1 Kiritimatiellia bacterium
AGCAGATCGCCGAAACCGTCGTTCGCGCGTAGCGGTGTCCCCCTCTCGTTGAGGTCGAAATAGGCGTAGGGAAGCATGAGATTCATTCCCCACCGCGCGTTACCGAAGAGCGCCTGTTCCGATTGGTAGATGAGCTGGGACAGGCTGATCCAGGCATGCAAACGCGGATCACGCGGAAGATCCAGATCGGCAAACGTATCGCTGGTATAGAATTGACCGTACTGGGTGAAATACCAGCCCGCCCCCGCCGGCGGACCGCCGTCGAGAAAACTGGTGAACCCAAGGTTCACATTGGGCTGATCATACGCCCACGCCGACAAAGCTGCACTGAGACATATCCCTACTACCAGGCCCACACCCATTCGCTTGTTCATGGCTGACTCCTTCTTTGGTATTCGTCCGTTACGCGGTCATTCCCCGAAACAGGAGCATGATCGAACAGGAAAGCCATCGCAAGCAGAAAGAACGTGAGCCCCCACATCCTGGTGGGACTTAACCCGGACCAGAGGCTTGACGCCGTAGTCGTCATGTGATTGATTCATCCGCTGGCTTATGAACAATACGTATCACATAGCGATAGGGGCGGATCATGGCGGCTTCGAGCTGAAAAGCCAATTGATCCCCTGGCTGCGGGCGGCGGGCCATCGGGTGACGGATTGCGGCACGCATTCGCCGGCGGCGGTTGACTACCCAGTGATCGCGTCCCATGTGGCGCGCACCGTCGCAACGGGTCGGGCCGACCTTGGGATCATGGTGGACGGCGCGGGAATCGGGTCTGCCATGGCGGCTAACAAAGTGCTGGGCGTACGGGCGGCGGCCTGCTACAACGAGGCGCTGGCCCGCAACAGCCGCGAACATAACGGCGCGAATGTCCTGACCCTGGGTTCCGGGCAAACCTCGCTGGCGGAGGCCCAGCCGATCATCACGGCTTTCCTGCAAACCACGCTGACGGAAGAACGGCATCGACGCCGGGTGCAGCAAATTATAGATTTAGAAGATGGCGGTGCCCTTCATGGGCAACCGCAACAAACCCAAACCACTAACCCGGGGGCCAAGGTGGATCTGTCACCACAAGACATTGAGCGAATCGCCGCGCGCGTGAAAACCTTACTGCAGGAACCGGCCCAAGCCGCGCCGGCGGCCGCACCGCAACTTACGGCACCGCAACTGGCGCAAATGATTGATCACACGATTCTTAAACCCGATGCGGCCCGCGTGGATGTGGAGCGGCTCTGCCAGGAGGCGATCAAACACCAGTTCTTCTCGGTATGCGTCAATTCCCATTGGGTGCCGCTGGCGCGCGATCTGCTGCGCAATACGCCGGTGAAGGTCTGCGCGGTGGTCGGTTTCCCCCTCGGCGCGCAACCGGCCCAGATCAAGGCGCTGGAAGCGCGCCGTGCCATCCGTGAAGGCGCCGGTGAAATTGATATGGTGATCAATATCGGGGCCTTGAAGAGCGGCGACGATCCGGCGGTGTTGAAGGATATCCGCGCCGTGGTCGAGGCGTGCCAGGACGGGCGCGCCCTGTGCAAGGTGATTCTGGAAAACAGCTTGCTGACCGATGAGGAGAAGGTGCGGGCGTGCCAGTTGAGCATGCGGGCCCGCGCCGACTTTGTGAAGACCTCCACCGGTTTCAGTACCGGCGGTGCGACGCCGGAGGATATCGCGTTGATGGCGCGCACCGTGGCCCCGCAAAAACTCGGGGTCAAGGCGTCGGGCGGGGTACGCACGCTGGACGACGCCCTGCGCATGATCGCTGCCGGTGCGACACGGATCGGGGCCAGCAGCAGCGTTAACATACTGGAGGAAGCCCGCCAACGAGGATGAGGCCTATCTTACACTAACCCAAAAGGAGCAGACTCATGGCTGAATTACGCACCTACGTTTTTCTCGACAGCTTGCAACCGCAGTTCGCCTCGTTCATGGCCACGGTGGCGCAGGGCTACCTGCCGGTAGCGGGACAGGCGTCCTTGTTTATTGAAATATCGCCGGGCATGGATATCAACCGGATGACGGATATCGCCCTGAAATCCACTAACGTCACTCCCGGCATGCAGATTGTGGAACGGGTGTTCGGCATGCTGGAAATCCATTCGGATTCGCAGGCAGACATACGGGCCGCCGGCCAGGCGATCCTCAACGAGCTGGGGTTGAAAGAGGAAGACCGCATCAAACCGCAAGTCACCACCAGCCAGGTGATCCGGCATTTGTCGGATTATCATACCCAGCTCATCAACCGCATGCGGCACGGCAACATGATCCTGCCTGGCCAGACGCTCTACGTGATGGAATGCGCGCCGGCCGGCTACGCGGCCATCGCGGCCAACGAGGCGGAGAAAGCCGCCGCTATCAACGTACTGGAAGTGCGGGCTGCCGGCAGCTTCGGCCGTATCTACCTGGGCGGTGAAGAACGGGATATTCAAGTCGGCTACGAAGCAGCCGAAGCCGCGATCGCAGCCATCACGGGCCGGGCCGGCAAGTGACCGCCCCGGTTCATGAAATCAACCACGAGGAAGAACCAACCAAAGAGAGAGGTGCAAAATGGCAGATGCATTAGGAATGATTGAAGCGCGCTCGTTTCCCGCCACGGTGGAAGCGGCCGACGCCATGGTCAAGGCGGCCAAGGTGGAGCTGGTTTCCTACGAAAAAACCGGCGGTGGTTATACCTCCGTGATCGTGCGCGG
>SLLF01000359.1 GCA_007134175.1 Kiritimatiellia bacterium
GGCCGTGGCCGAGCTGGGGTTTACCCTGGTCGCGGTGCCCAGCGTCGGGGCCGATAACCGCACGATTAGCTTATTGCTCACCCCCACCATCAGCGAACTGATGGAATTTATCTCCTACCAGGAAGATCCGCTCGATTCCGATCAATTCGAACGGATTCGCCAGGTCGTAGTCAAGTTGCCGCGCATCGCCCGGCGCGAAGTACAGACCAAAGTGGTGGTGGACAGCGGCGAAACCGTGGTGATGGGCGGGTTGATCCGCACCGTGACGCAGGACACCATGCGCCGCGTGCCGGTGCTGGGTTCCTTGCCGCTGGTCGGGCAACTGTTCCGGCGCAGCGATGTGACGGAAGACCGCCGCAACCTCATCATTTTCGTCACGGCCACCGTCATTTCGGAACGGGGCGAGTCGCTGATACCCGTGGCTTCACTGCGCGATACCCCACGTATGACGAACAACCCCTAACGGACGATCACCGTGCCACACATGAATAGATTTGGCTCCTATTACCTGGGCTTGGATGCCGGGCGCCACACGATTCGGCTGGTGTGTGTCCGGCAACGGCTGGGGCGGACGACCCTGATCGGTACCGCCGCGCTGCCGCGCGATGCCGATCCGGTGGCCACCGCCCGCCAACTGCGCTCGCTGCTGCATGAACGAGGCTGGTCCTATTTCCCCTGCGTCTACGGCTTCTCCTCTGATTTAATTTCCACCCGTATCCTCGATATTCCCCCGCGCGGCGATGCCCACTTGCGGCAAATCGCCGGCCACCACATCGAGGAGTTTGAAGTGCTCGCCGGGGCGCCGGCCGTGACCGAATACGCGGTGATGCATAGTGGCGGGCAGCGACGGATGCTGCTCATGACCGCTCGGGTCGACACCTTGTTAAAGGAGCTCGAGTTGCCGCAGGCGGCCGGCCTGCAGGTGGCCGACATTGTGCCCACCCCCATCGCGGCCTATTACGGCGCCCATTGGTGGGCCTCCGGTTCAGCGGTGCCTACCGTGTTGATCCACGTCGGATCGGAACACACTGACTGGATCATCGGTCATGGCTCCAGCTTGTTGCACCTGCGACGCATTCCGATTGGCGGGCGTCTACTGGCCGAGGAGACCCGCGAAGCATCACCGATGGAGCGCCGCCACTTCCGGCAATGGGTCGAGGATCTGGAAGCTGCCCGACGCGCCTTCGACTTGCAATACGAATCAACCGCATTTCGTCCCGAACGGTTCGGGCTGCTGGGGGCCTATCCGTTCAGTGCAGACGAAAAAGCCGCCGTTGCCCAAGCCCTGGATCTGCCGCCTTTGCGCTGGCGGGATGGCCATCCAGCATCACCTGAAGCCTGGGCGAGCGCCGCCGGCCTCGCGCGAGCCGGTACCGGGCGACACCCCATACCACTCAGCTTGTTACCGCCCGACATGAAATCCGCAGCTGAGTTGAAGCGCCAGATTCGTTACTGGCTGGCCGCCTCGCTGGCCTTGCTGGCCACCGGCGGCGTTATCACCTGGCACACCCATCGGGCCTTGGCGCAAGCCCGGCACCGCCGGGACCTCGCCCAAACCCAGGTGGACCAACTGGTCCGCATGGAGCGCGAATGGTTGACGCTTACCACCGCCAATGCGCAACTGCGTCAGCGCGTAATGCCGCTGCGCTCCGCGTTGCGCAACAATCAGGCCGTCACCACGCTGCTGCACGTACTGGAAACCGCTAAAGGCCCCGACGACTGGCTCGTATTAATGGCCGACCATAAAACCTATTTCGGCGATGCCGGCGACCCGGAAGCGACCGATGCCCGGGACTCCGGGGATACCGTCAGGGGACAAACGCCCCGGGACACCTCGATACGACGTCTAGTCATTGAGGGCTACACCCCCTTTGATGATTTGTCCACGGTGCGGGTCATGATCGAGCGCTTGCGCACCTATCCCTTCATCGAGGCGGTCGACTTGCTGCCCGACGACCAGGTACGACCCGACTGGGTGGCTGCGGTACCCGCGTGGCAGGATAAGGCGCGCCGCTTCGCACTGGAAATCGAACTGGCGGGGTCCGGGTTATGATCAGGATCACGCCATCCCCGCTGCCGCATGTCGCCTGGTTGCCGGCCTTACTGGGGACGACCGTCCTCGTGCTGGTGATCGGCCACCTGTTGGTCTGGCGCCCGCTGCGGACACGCTTGGACGAAACCAAATCCGCTACCGCCAGCTTGCAAAGCGAGGCCAGATCATTGGCGCTACCCGACGATGCGGAGCCACTGGCGCAACGGCTCGGCCGCGAGGTGCGGGTGCACCAGCGGCTTACGGTGGAATGGGAACAACTGCAAAGCCGCATCCACCCCATGCGCGCGGGGCCCGGCTTCAACGAATTACTGACCACCTCGATTGAGGGCCGGATTGACTTCAAGGTGGCTTTGTTCGAGGCCCGCCAACGACTGGGCCGCAAGGCCATGACCCATCAGGTTGCCCTGCCGCCCGACCTGGGCATTCCCGACACCATCGGAGCCGATGAAGACACGGAACTGCGGCTGGGCCATTTGGCGGCGACCGTGCTCCTGCTGGAACGCTGCATTGAACACGGCATCGACCGCATCGAAACAGTAGCACAACGGCCGCCACGGATGCTGGCCTTGGAGGAGGACGTGGAGCGTCATCTGGTCTTTTACCCGGTAATCATCCGGCTGTCCGCCCCCTATGACCACGTGGTCGCTTTGTTAAAAGCCTTGCGGACCGATGACGTTTTTATCGCCCTCCGGCGCTTCATGGTCATGAATGAGCAACCGGATGAAGCGGGAGCCTTGACGGTTCAACTACAATGGAGTGTAGTCTCCTGGTCCGGATCACCGGCACGGGATCGGGCGTTGGACCAGGATCCCGAGCTGGACGATCCCGACTATTGGATGTTTTATTAGTGTACTTCGTGATTGTTGCCAATGAACCCCTTACGGCTAACCAACTGGCTGCTGCGAATAGATGCCCGCAAGGTCCTTTTGTTTGCAGCGTTGTTGCTGATTTTTGCGTTGATCTATACCGTGGGTCAAACCCTCGCACATGAACCGGAACCACCCAACCGCTACTGGCTTGAAACACCGACACCCGCGCCCCGCCCCGCCTCTCCTTGGCATGAGGCGCCTGCGCTGGCCGCGATCCATAATCCCTTCACCTCCCCGCTGCTCCGTGATTGGCAGGAACAAGCGGCTGCCGAAACACCCGAGGAAGCCGTAGCGGAGGAGGTGGTGGAGCCGCCCGCACCACAGGCCGAACCGCCAGTAGAAGAAGAGCCACCACCGGTGCACCGGGTCCAGCTCCATTACCACGGGATGCTGACCCGGCTCGATGGTGACGTGCGGGCATTCATTTCCGCGCCGACGCAGGGGTGGCAGCGGGCCGTCCGCCCTGGACAGCTATTGAAGGATGCATACGAGGTAACGGCTATTCATCCGCACCAGGTCGAACTGCGGCGGGAGGACCAAACCTACCGGTTGCCACGCGGCGAAACGGTCACCTTGGAACAGCCATGACACAACCCGTCGCAGGCTACCGTTCACTGGCAGAGATGCGCGCCCGCTTAGGGCGAATGTTAATCGAGGAAGGTCGGCTGAACGCTTCCGATCTCCAGGATCTGCAGCAGCGCGCGGCTTGGAACAAGGAACCGCTTGAACACGCCCTGCAACGCGAACACATCCTGACCGAGGAGGAGGTGCTGCACCGGTTCGCCCGGCTGACCCAAATCCCTGTATTGCAAGGCCGCCAGCTCCAGATCGATGAAACCGCCGTCGCCGCCGTTCCTCCCCGGACCGTGGTCCGCTACCGGGTCATGCCGCTCCATTTTGCCGGTGATGCGGTCGTGCTGGCCACCGATCATTTGCGCGATTCAGAGGAGGAATCGGAATTGCGGGTGCTTCTAGGCCGGCCCGTCCAGTGGACGCTATGCACCGCACGCGAGCTGACGGAGTTCATCACCCATTTCTATGGGATCGGTCTGGAAACATTCCTGAACCTGACCGCAAGCGAGGCAAGCGCCCGCCGCAGCGCCGGTGACGAAGCGGCGGGCGTTCCGGACCTGGTCGATGAGATTATCCGTGACGCGATAAAAAGCAACGCCACCGATATCCATGTCGAACCGGACGAAGACCGGCTCCGGATACGTTACCGGATCGATGGGGTCCTCTATCCCGCCCGTCTGCCACGCGGCATTGAGCGTTACCAGCGCGCCTTGATCTCCAGCATCAAGGTGATGGCTCAGCTCGACATCTCCGAGCGGCGCCTGCCGCAGGATGGCCGCTTTGAAAAGGAGCTGGACGATCAATCATTCGATGTGCGCGTCTCCGTACTGCCGATCCACCAGGGGGAAACCATCGAGCTGCGACTGCTCAACCGCGGCGCGACCTTTCTGCGTATGGAGGAGCTCGGCCTGCCGCCCGCGCAGCGGGAACAAATGGACACCTTGGTCCGCATGCCCTACGGCTTGGTGCTGTTTACCGGTCCCACCGGCAGCGGAAAGACCACCAGCCTCTACGCGGGCCTGGCCGAGGTGAACGATACCGGTCTCAAGATCATAACCATCGAAGATCCGGTGGAATACCGCATCCACGGCATCACCCAGCTGCAAACCCAGCAGCACATCGGGTTCACTTTTGCCCATGGCCTGCGCTCGATCTTGCGGCATGACCCGGACCTCATTCTCGTCGGCGAAATACGCGACGACGAGACAGCGGATATCGCGGTCAGCGCGGCCTTGACCGGTCATTTGGTCCTGAGCACGTTGCACACCAACGACAGTGTCGGCGCGGCTACGCGACTGATCGATATGGGTATCGCGCCCTATTTGGTTGCATCGAGTCTGCAAGGCATTGTGGCGCAGCGCCTGATCAGGAAAACCTGCGAACATTGTCGTGAACCGGTCGCCTTCGACCACACCTATGAAGAGGAAATCGACGCATTCTTTCCCGACCGCCGCACCCCGTTAGAGATGTGGCAAGGCCGTGGTTGCCCCTATTGCCGCTTTACCGGTTACCGCGGGCGTTGTGCCATCTACGAGATCCTCGAATTGAATGACGAGCTGCGCAGCCTGATTGTAGAACGACGTTCCAGTTCCCTGCTGATGCAGCGGGCCATCGCCCATGGACTGACCCCGCTGCGCCGGTCGGCATGGGAACAAGTGCTCGCGGGCACCACGACCCTGGCCGAACTGCTACGCGTCACCAGCCATGCCCGCCGCCGCGATCAGGCATGATGAGGGAAATCGCAGGACATTCTATAGTGGTCGCGTCAGTGGGGCCCGGACGGGGCCGTCCTACCGCAGTACCACCATTCTGATCGCTACGAGAATCGTTGTCGCATCGTGGTCACCGGCTCCTCTCGCCTGGATGTCTTTCGGCACCGGGGGGGGCATAACCTCCGACGCGACATAACGCGTCCACCGGATATTCATGCTCTCTCAGATAAGTCCGGCCTGTGAGCGTGGCTCGCGCTCTTCAGCGATCTAAAAACATTGACGTAAAATTTTCCCGATCAGGATTGACAACGTACGAGACACTATAGTAGAAATTCGGCGGATTAAAAAGTAAATCCAAAAGGCATGAACTGGTCCGGATTTCCCACCCAGTGGTGGAAAATGCGGGTTGGTGCTCGTTCCGCGCGAAAAGGAAACCCGATGAACTATGATTTTGTGACTCGCTATGCGGGCAACCCCGTTATCAAGCCCTCCGACCTGGCACATCTGCCCGGTGGATGCAACAGCGTATTCAATAGTGCCGTTACGCGTTTTGGCGCCGGCTACAAAGCCATTTTGCGTGTAGAGAAGCCCACCGGCTTCACATCGCTGCTCGTCGCCGACTCCGAGGATGGACGTCATTTTGACGTGCATCCGGACCCCATCCTGCTACCGGAAAATGAGGAGCAAGCCTTGTACGAGGAGGCTGTGTATGATGCGAGAATCACACAGATTGACGACACCTATTACGTCTGTTACGCCGCTGAATCCGTTTACGGTTGCGCCGTGGCGCTGGCCAGCACGCAAGACTTCAAGACGTTCACCCGCTACGGATGTATCGCGGAACCGATCAACCGCAACCTGGTCTTGTTTCCCGAAAAGATCAACGGCAAGTATTTCCGGCTGGACCGACCGTTCCAAAGTGATTTTGTGCATACGGGCAGTATCTGGCTGATGGAATCGCCGGACCTGATCCACTGGGGGCGACCGAAGTGCGTGATGGAAAGCCGTCGCTTCGCCTGGGATAAAGCCAAGATCGGCGCGGGTGCCCCCCCAATCAAAACAGACGAAGGCTGGCTCTGCGTCTATCATGGCACTTCCCCGCTCTGCAACAGTTTGACCTACCGGCTGGGAGTGGCGATCCTGGATCTCGAACAGCCCTGGATCGTCAAGCACCGGGCCCAAGCCTATATTCTCGGCCCCGCAGAAGAGTACGAACGGATTGGGGACTGCCCCAATGTCTGCTTCATCAACTCGGCGATCCCGTATTTCGAGGAGGACCGACTGGACCTGTATTACGGTGGTGCGGATACCGTCATGTGCCTGGCCTCCTGTAAGATCAGTGAATTGATCCAGTTTGCAAAGGAGTGCTAGACCAATTTTATCGCCGGGTGGTGAGACATGCGGGATAACGGTGCCTGCTTTTCAACTATTGAAGGACGAGACAGGAGGTTACAATCATGCGCATCATCTATATCGACATTGACGCGCTGCGACCGGACCGGTTGGGCTGCTATGGCTATCACCGCAACACCTCGCCCCACATAGATCGGTTGGCCGAGGAAGGGGTGCGCTTTGATCAGTGTTTCACCCCGGACGCGCCCTGCCTGCCTTCACGGACCGCCCTGTACAGCGGGCGGTTCGGAATTCAAACGGGCGTAGTAGGCCACGGGCACACGGCCGCCACCCCGAAAAACGAGGGACTGGAACGCCAGTTTCGGGATTCCTTCGATGGTCAAGGGCTGGCCACTGAACTCCAGCGCGCCGGCTATCATACCGCGCAAATCTCTCCGTTCGGCCAGCGCCATGCCGCGTGGCATTTTCTGGCCGGTTTCAATGAAGTTCATAATACGGGCCAAGGCGGCCGGGAGTCCGCCGAGGTGATCGATCCGGTTCTCTTTCCCTGGCTGGAGCGGAACCTGTCCCGCGATCACTGGTATTTGCACCTGAATTGGTGGGATGTACATACCCCTTACCGCGTACCCATGGACTATGGCCACCCGTTTGCCGCTGAGCCGCTGCCGGCCCACTTGGACGACGAGGAACTTATCCGGCAGCATAACCAGATGGTCGGGCCACATGGTTCCCTGGAAATCAACATGTACAACGACCAGAAGGATGCGCTGTTACCGCGCCATCCTGGAAAGATTAACGACCTGGCCTCGATGCGGCGGATGGTGGATGGATACGATACCGCCATCCGGTATGTGGACGACCGCGTGGGCCGGGTGGTGGAGATGCTCAAGGCGGCGGGCATCTATGACGATACGGCCATCATCGTGTCGGCGGATCACGGCGAAAATTTTGGCGAGCTGGGGCTTTATGGGGAGCATGCCACGGCCGATGTGGCCACCTGCCGTATCCCGTTGATCGTCAAGTGGCCGGGTATGGCGCAGGACGTAGTCAACACCGGGTTGCAGTACAACCTCGACCTGGCACCAACGCTGGCGGAATTGACGGGGCGCGCACCATGCCCGCTCTGGGACGGCCAGTCCATGGCACCGGCCCTGCGAGGCGACACGACGTATGGGCGTGAGGAAGTCACCCTCTCACAGTGCGCGCATGTCTGTCAGCGCAGCGTTCGCTGGGATCGCTGGCTCTATATCCGCACGTATCACTGCGGCTTCCACCTGTTTCCACAGGAGATGCTTTTCGACCTGGTCAACGACCCGTACGAGCGGCAGGACCTGGCGGCGCAACGTCCGGCGATCGTGCACGAGGGGGCCTGGCGCCTGTCCCGTTGGGTGGACGCACAGATGCAGCGCATGCGGCCCGACAAGCAGGATCCCCTATGGACCGTGATCCATGAAGGCGGACCGTTTCATGCCAATACACTACCGGACCGTTCCCCGTTGCCCGAGTATCTTACGTTTCTGGAACAGACCGGCCGCGCCGAAGGCGCTGCGCGTCTTAGCCAGAAATATAGATGATCACGGGCGGAACACCTAAAGAAGGAGTGCGCATTATGTGGCATGAAAAGTGGGTTGGCGGGGTAATGATCGGGTTGGTCGCGATGCTTTGGGGCTGTACTCATCCCGGGCCCACCCTGCCGCTCAGCGGGTACAAGGACGCACTGGCGGCCACTGACTCAGCTGAGGTTGACCTGATGGAAGCAGGAACGGCAACGGAGGCGCAGGCAATCGCGGCCTTCAAGAATTTGTGGTCGGATTTCACCGCGGAGCGATTGCGTGGCAACGTAGTGACGGTCTACGCGGATGATGCCTATTTTCGGGACACCTTCGTGGAGTTGCACACGGCACAAGACCTTGAGAATTACCTCGTCCGCAGCGCGGAAGCGACGCGTTATTGCACTTTCGCTATCGAACATGTGGCCACAGCAAACGGCGATTATTATTTCCGCTGGACCATGGAACTCCAACTGGAACGCTATGCACGGCGACCACCGGATAGCAGCAAAGGCATGAGCCATATCCGGTTCGACCCGGACGGGCGTGTTATCTTTCACGTAGACTATTGGGATGCCGGCACTTTATACGAGCAGTTCCCGCTAATCGGTCCTTCCATTCGCTGGGTGAAACGGCGTCTGGCAGGGTAGGACGCCGGAAGCTGGCGTCGGTGGCAGCGGGAAAGCGACACGGAATGGCCAGTAGTGAAGTGGACATTCTTCATAAGCGTTGTGATTCTTCATCTATTGTGGTAGACCCTGTCGCCCGTCACCACGAAGTCAATCCGATTTATCGAGAGCGAGAACCATGCCAATCCAAGCCGGTGCCAACGCCATTGCCATTACCCCGTCGACCACGCAGTTTCTGGCGGGCTATCCGCACGTCGACCGCTATTCCACCGGGGTGGATACCGAGCTGTACAGCTCAGCCCTGTACCTGGACGACGGCACCGAATCGTGTCTGCTGATCGGAAACGATTTAATCTATCTAGGCAAGGCGTACATCCAAGCGGTGCGCGACGACATTGCCGCGCGAACCGGACTCGCCGCCAACCGGATCATGGTGACCTGCACGCACTCCCACTCGGCACCGGTAACGTACGGGAAGATGCCGTACGGTGACGACGCAAGCCGTCCCGGCCCCGACGAGAAATACATGGCGTGGCTACATGATCGTATCGTGACCGGCGCGGTGGCGGCAGTCGGCGCGGCACGCACAGCGGAAATCGGCTACGGCTTCGGCGACAGTTCACAGGTGGGCGGAAACCGGAGGTATCCGAAGGGCAAAAGCAACCCGCGCGTGCCGGTTGTCTTTGTGCGCGATGCGCACACCCATGCCCCGTTGGCGCTGATGATGGTGACGTGCGTGCACCCCACGGTACTGCACGAGGACTCCACGCTGGTCGGCGGCGATTTTCCGGGACATGCGCGGCAGCACCTGCAGCAAGCGCTGGGCAACATCCCCATCGTGTACCATACCGGCACCAGCGGCAACCAGTCCCCACGACACTGGACGCGGGAAAATACGGTAGCAGAAGCCGGCCGCCTTGGCGGTCTGCTGGCGGCATCCGTCCGAGAAGCGGTGACGGATTTATCCTTTACCGACAACGTGTCGCTGCACGTCGATCGCGTCGAGGTCGACCTGCCACTGAACACTTTCCCTCCCGTCGCCGAGGCGGAAAAACGGGAGCGGGAAGCATTTGTCCGGTTTGACCGCATGCGGCGCGAGCGCGCCGACCCACGGGCAACCCGCACAGCGGAGTGCGACTGGTTCGGCGCGGAGCGACGGTTGTCACTCGCCCGCGCCTTTGCGTCGGGCAAATTGGAACGTATAGTCCGCGAAACCGTATTGCCGGCCGAAATTCAAGCCGTGCGCGTGGGACCGTGGACATTTGTCGCCTGGCCCGGGGAAGTGTTCGTCGAGTTCGGCCTGGCGGTGAACGCCGCTCGCCCCGACGCGTTCGTCATCGCTTACGCCAACGGCACAACGCAAGGGTATCTGGTTACCGCCGAAGCGGTGCAGGAAGGTGGCTACGAAGCCGCCAACGCGGCCCTGAAATCGCCGGAAAGCCCGCAGATACTGGTCGACAAGACGTTGGAGATCCTGAGCCGAGACGGGTTTCAGCACCCGCCCTGAGTAGACCGCACCGTCCATACCGCCGACCCGATCCTGGACCAGGAACAGGCCGATGTCCTGCGCTACGCCTACGACCATAGGGGAATGGCGGAGAGAGGGGGATTCGAACCCCCGGTACGCCTGATAGGCGTACAACGGATTAGCAATCCGCCTTAAATATTATTATTTCTTAAGAAATATGAGTCTAGTGACTTTTTAGTGACAAATTTCCTGCTTGTGCTATGATGAGCAACATAGTTCAACGAGGTGCAAGATGTCAGCAAATCACAGGCGGCGAAGACGAAAAATTCCGACGCTTTGGGAAGCGGGGATCCCCATACGGATCAGGCCGACAGGCAAGAAACGCTACTATTCCGATATCTACCACCGCGGTGTGCGCGAGCGGGTTTTTCATGAAAA
>SLLF01000366.1 GCA_007134175.1 Kiritimatiellia bacterium
CGATCGCGCAGTCGAACCGGAATTCTTCGATGGCGGCCAGCAGGGTCGGGATTTGCAACCGGTTACGACTGGTCTCGCCCGGTACCGGCCGGGCCACGCCGGCCTTGATCGCCTCCTCCACGGTGCGGACGATTAACTTGGCTTTCAATTCCTCGGCGCGCCGGTCACGGAATTTGATGAGCTCCGGAAAGTTATGGCCGGTATCGATGTTGAGCAGCGGGAAGGGGATCCGGGCGGGATGGAACGCCTTTTCGGCCAGTCGCAGCAGGCAGATCGAATCCTTGCCACCGGAGAACATCAGGGTGGGCCGCTCGAACAGTGCGGCTACTTCACGCAGGATCTGGATCGACTCGGCCTCCAGCATCTCGATATGGGTGAATGGATAGGTTTCCAAATCGGTGTTCATGCATTGTTCCTTTTGATCAACGGTGCAAACCGCACTCCTTATGTTCCGGGCTTTCCCACCACCAGCGACCTGCCCGTTCATCTTCCCCCGGTTGCACAGCCCGGGTGCAGGGGGCGCAGCCGATGGATGGGTAGCCCTGGTCATGCAGTTGATTGTAGGGAATCTTATGCTCCCGCACAAACGACCAGACTTCATCCAGCGACCAGTTAGCCAGCGGATTGAACTTCCACATCCCGTTGTGTGCCTCGTCGCGTTCCAGCACGGCCAGCGCCTGCCGTGTCACGCTTTGATCGCGACGTTGCCCGGTAATCCAGGCATCGTGCCCGGTCAAGGCACGCCGCAGCGGTTCCACCTTGCGCAGCCCGCAGCACTCCTTGCGATTCTCAACCGATTCGCGAAAAGAGTACAACCCTTTCGTACGTTCCAATTGTTCCACGTCCTCGGTCAAGGGAAAATACCACTCGATGTCCACGTCGTATCGTCTACCTATGCGCTCCGCGCACTCGTACGTTGCTTCCGGCAATCGCCCTGTATCCAATGCAAAAATAGGTGCTCGCGGGCAAATGGCGATCAGTCGGTGGATCAGCACCACATCTTCCAGGCCAAAGCTCGACGCCAAGGTCAGGCGCGGATGAAAGGTCTCCACGGCATATCGCAAAACATGATCCACATTGGCCGGATCAACTTGTGCCCAGCCCGCAGGATACCCATGATTATTACGCTTCTCCGCCAACCTAATCTCCTAACCCATACTGAAGTCGCCCACGTTGGGGTCTACGGTTCTTTTGTACCATCTTTTTCCTCGCAAGTTTTAATCAACTAAATATCTATAGAGTATATGCAAATTAATAAGAGTCAACCAGGAAATTTCAGTAGAAGAGGTTCATGCAAAACCTCCCGTGTCCCGACACACGATCTTCCCACAAATCTTCGGTCAACGATAGCTTGATATCTAATCGTGGTCCGCTATCGCCCGTTATCGTCAGCCGAGCGTCTGATCCAAGGTCCTATTTTTCGATTAAGGTGTGCGGGCAACTTCTTGACAGTGATCATAAATCCATTACTCTAGTAACCCTATCGGATATAAGTTGTAAATGTTGACTTGGCTTTTAAGCCTCTTTAGAGTAGCTGAAGCCTGAAGAACGCAGAGACCGGCGCTTGAAAGCGCCTCTGGGAATAGCAAAGTGGAAATATCGAATAACCCAATTACATCAGATCAGTTACAGAAAATCATGTCGCTGATCGGTGATCTTAATGCGCGGCAACTGATCTGGTTAAGCGGCTATTTGGCCGGCTTGGCCGGTGGTGATTCGGGGGTGGCGCCGATACCGGAACGGGCTGACGGCGGTCCGGCGGTGACGATCCTTTTCGGCTCCCAGACCGGGAACGGCGAGGAATTGGCCCGGCTGTTGGCCGACCGTGCGCGTGGCCACGGTTACCAACCGGCCGTCAAGGACATGGCCGACTACAAGAAGAGCGCGTTGAAACAGGAGAAGCACCTGCTGGTAATCGTCAGCACCCATGGGGAAGGGGATCCGCCGGATACCGCGTTGGAATTACACGAGTTCATCCATTCAAAGCGCGCTCCGGACTTAAAAGACTTGAACTACGCTGTGCTAGCCCTGGGGGATACCTCCTACGAACATTTCTGCCAGACGGGACGTGATTTTGACGAGCGGCTGACGGCTTTGGGCGCTACGCGGATTCACGACCGCAAGGATTGTGATGTGGATTACGAGGCCGATGCGGCCGAGTGGATGGAGGGCGTGCTGACCAAGCTGGAACCCATGTTGCAGGTGTCAGTACCCGCCATGAGCGGGGGGGGCACCATGACCGGCGTGGCCGGAACAGCCCCCAAATGGTCGAAGAAGAATCCGTTTCAGGCACCGATGCTGGAGCGCATCAATTTGAACGGGCGCGGCTCCGGTAAACAGACGCTGCATATCGAATTGTCGCTGGAGGATTCGGGGTTGCGGTATGCGCCCGGCGACGCCATCGGCGTATTGCCGACAAACCGGCCCGACCTGGTCTTTGCTGTGATCGAGGCACTGGGCGAAGATCCCGAAGGGACGGTCAACACCGCGAGCGGCTCGTGCGCCTTGCGACAGGCCTTGACGGCCCAGTACGATATCACCACGCTGACCCGGCCGCTGTTGCAGCGGTACGTGGAAAAGGGTGCCGCTCCTGAACTGGAGACGTTACTGGAAGACGCCAACCACCGGAAGCTGATGCAGTGGGTGGAGGGGCGTGATCTGCTCGATCTCCTGCAAACGTGGCCGCTACCTGAGCTGAAGGGGCAGGATCTGGTCGATTTACTCCGTCGGTTGCCGCCGCGGCTCTATAGTATTGCGAGTAGTCTAGCGGCCCACCCGGATGAGGCGCACATTACCGTGGCGGTGGTGCAGTACGACTCCAACGGGCGCCAGCGCTCGGGGGTTTGCTCCAACTACTTGGCGGATTTGGACGAGGACGCTACGGTACCGGTCTATATCCACGAGAATCGCCAGTTCCGTCTGCCGGATGATCCAGCGGTGCCGGTCATCATGATCGGTCCCGGGACGGGCGTCGCGCCCTTCCGCGCTTTTTTGGAGGAACGCGAGGCCCACGGGGGCAGCGGACCAAACTGGCTTTTCTATGGCGATCGCCACTTTACCACGGATTTCATGTACCAGACCGAATTGCTAAAGCTCTATCGGGACGGTATACTGAGTAAATTCAACGTGGCCTTTTCGCGGGACCAGCCGGCCAAACGGTACGTGCAGCATGTTATGCAGGAGGAAGCGGCTGAGCTCTATCGCTGGTTGGAGGAGGGGGCCAACCTGTACGTATGCGGCGACGCAAAACAGATGGCACCGGCGGTGCACGAAACCTTGGTTGACGTGGTGGCGGCGCAATCGGGCCGGAACCGTGAAGCCGCGGAAGATTACGTCAAACAGTTGATAAAAGCTAAACGCTACCAGAGGGATACCTATTGATCATGCCGGACAAGGAAAAGAAAACAGCCGACTTCAGCGCCGTTGAGCAGATCAAGGAACAAAGCGCTTACCTACGGGGCACCATCCTGGAAGGGTTGCGTGATCCGTTGACCGGCGCCATCGCGGAGGCCGATACCAACCTGACCAAGTTTCACGGTTGTTACCAGCAGGACGATCGCGATTTGCGGGCCGAACGGCTCAAACAGAAATTGGAGCCGCTCTATTCCTTCATGGTGCGCGTCCGGGTGCCGGGCGGGGTCTGCACGCCGCAGCAGTGGCTCGAAATGGACCGCTTGGCTAATGAATTCGCCAACGGGACGCTCAAACTGACCACCCGTCAGGCTTACCAGTTCCATGGCGTATTGAAGCGCAACTTGAAACCAACGATCAAGGAAGTGAACGATGCGTTGCTGGATACGCTGGCTGCCTGCGGCGACGTGAACCGCAACGTGATGTGTAATCCGAATCCGGCGTTGTCGCCGCTGCACGCCGAGGCGCTGCGCTACGCGCAGGCGATCAGCGACCACTTGACTCCCCGCACGCCCGCCTACCACGAAATCTGGCTGGACAAACAGCGGGTGGCCGGCGGACCCAACGGGAATGAGGAGCCGATCTACGGACGTACCTATCTGCCCCGAAAATTCAAAATGGGGATTGCGATTCCACCTCATAACGATGTCGATGTCTTTTCCCAGGACATTGGGCTGATCGCCATCGAAGCCGACAATCAACTGGCTGGTTTCAATGTAGTCGTGGGCGGTGGAATGGGGATGACGCACAATGTGCGGGAAACCTATCCCCGCGTCGGCTCGTTGATCGGGTTTTGTGCCGCGGATCAAGTGGTAACGGTGTCCGAGGAAATCGTTAAGATTCAGCGGGACTTCGGCGACCGGACCAATCGCGCCCATGCCCGGTTGAAATACACCATCGACGACCACGGCGTTGACTGGCTTAAGGGGACCCTGCACGAGCGTCTGGGCTGGGAGCTGGATGCGCCGCGTGCGACCACGTTTACGCAAAACGGGGATGTGTATGGTTGGCAACAGAGCGCGGATAAGCAATGGCATTACACCGTCTTCATTCAGAACGGGCGGGTCCGCGATACGGTGGCCGAACCGGTCATGTCCGGGCTGCGTGCCATCGCACAGGTGCATAAGGGCGATTTCAGGTTGACGCCCAACCAGAACCTGATGATCTGTGGCGTGGCCGGCCGTGCCAAAACGAAAATTACGGCGCTGTTGAAGGAATACGGCCTGGACAACGGCCATCATCGGTCCGCTATGCGCTTGAACAGCATGGCGTGTGTCGCGCTGCCGACCTGCGGGCTGGCCATGGCGGAGAGTGAACGCTACCTGCCGACGCTGCTGGATAAAATCGATGAGCTGCTGGATCAAAACGGATTGCGCGACGAACCGATCACCATTCGCATGACCGGATGTCCCAATGGCTGTGCCCGTCCTTATATTGCCGAGATCGCACTGGTCGGCCGGGCGCCGGGCATCTACAATCTGTATCTGGGCGGCGGCTTCTACGGGCAGCGCCTCAATCGGCTATACAAACCGTCGCTTAAGGAACCGCAAATCCTGAAGGAGCTGGCCGCACTCTTCAAGGACTATGCCGCCAATCGCCAGGACGGCGAGCACTTTGGCGATTTTGTAATCCGGCAGGGTGTGGTTGCCGAAGTGACCGAAGGCCGCCTGTTCCATGAAGGGTTGGAAAAGATTTGACCCGCCATTACCATACGTGTGTGTTACCAATTGAGAGGTACCTATGACAACAACTGACGATCTGAAAGTGACCGGCGAATTCCTGCCGGATCCCAATATGTGCCGGTTTGAAGTGAACCGCACATTGCTGGAGGATTGGACCGTAGTGTTCCAGCGTCCGGAAGATTCCCTTGATTCCCCGCTGGCGGATGCCTTGTTTGCCGTGGAGGGCATCACCAAGGTGAAGGTATCGGGCAACGCCATTACGTTGACCAAGAATGTGCCGACGCCCTGGCCGGAAATGGCCAAATATATCCTGCCCGCGATCAAGCAGCCCTTGCTGGATCCCCGCCCGCCGATTTCGGATGCGGCGTTGGACGCGGTGCAAGCCGATCCACAAACGGATATGGCGGAGCTGATCGAACAATTGCTGGAGGCGCATATCAACCCGGCCTTGGCGTCGCACGGCGGTTTTGTCAAATTGGTAAAAATCGAGGATCGCGACGTCTACATTGAAATGGGCGGGGGATGCCAGGGCTGTGCAGCGTCGAAAATGACGATGAAACATGGGGTGGAAAACGCCATTCGCGATGTCTGTCCGCAGGTACGCGAGGTGATTGACGCCACCGATCATACGGCCGGCGACAATCCGTATTACCGCTAGTTCCGTGGGATCAAAGAGGGGGTAGGGGATGGAGGAGAGCACTACGCAACGCCGGACGCTCTATCAGGGGCGCGTAGTCGGCCTTGAATTGCACGATGTGCGGTTGCCGGATGGGCGTACGGCGTTGCGGGAAATTGTCCGGCACGCCCCGGCGGTGGGCGTGGTCGCGGAGCTGGCGGATGGTCGTTTTGCCCTGGTGCGCCAGTACCGTAAACCGGTCGAAAGAACGGTACTGGAGATTGTGGCCGGTATCCGTGAACCGGGCGAAACGGCGGTCGAGGCCGCGCGGCGCGAGCTCCTGGAGGAGACCGGCTACTCCGCGGTGACGTTGACCCGATTGGGCACGTGCTATCCTTCACCCGGCTATGTGGATGAACAGATTGATTTGTTCCATGCGCAACTGGCCCGGGAGCCCGTGGCGACGTCACTGGATGAAGATGAGAATGTATGTATGGAATGCTATACGTCCACTGAGATTTCGGCTATGATCGACCGTGGCGAAATTCAAGACGCCAAGACCTTGCTGGCGTGGTTTTGGTGGCAACGGGAGCGTTCGGTATGAAAAAATGGTTTCACTGGGTTGTGGCCAAAATACGGCAAGGATTGAAATTCATCCATCACGAGCTGTGGGAAGAGGAGCTGAGCCTCCTGCCCCAACCACGCCGGGCATTGATCCGGCTGCTGCGCACGGGTCACCTGGTGGTGCGCGGTATTAAGCAGGACCACATTCCGCAGCACGCGTCGGCCCTGACGCTGGGCACGCTCATTTCCATCGTACCGATCCTGGCCATCACGTTTTCGATGTACAAGGGGCTGGGTGCGCGCGAGGAGGAGATCCGCGGCATGCTGCTGGAATGGATGGAAGACATGCCGCTGGAGTTTCAGGAGTTCATATTGCAAATGCTGGATCAATACGCAGCCGTCAACGTGGCGGCGATGGGCGGCATTTTCCTGGTCATTGTCCTCTTCATCGTCATCAAGATGCTGGGCGGAATCGAGAAGACGTTCAATAGCGTCTGGTACATCGACTCCTCCCGCAACTGGTTGCGTAGGGTCAGCAACTACATCAGCATCCTGGTCATTGTACCCATTCTGGTGGTGGCCGCCAGCGCCGCAAGTGCCGTGGTGACCGCGTACCTGCAGGACCAGCTGGAGACGGTCGCCTGGGTGTGGCGCAGCGTGTTGCGGCTGGGCCCGTTGCTGGCGGTCTGGCTGGCGTTCAGCTTCCTCTACATTGTCGTTCCCAACACGCAAGTCAAGCTGGGGCCCGGCTTGATCAGCGGTTTGGTCGGCGCGGTAATGTGGCTGCTCTGGCAGCAATTCTATATTCAATTCCAGGTAGGCGTTGGTAAATACAATATCATTTACGGCACGTTTGCTTCGGTCCCGATCTTTCTCGGCTGGCTCTACGTGAGCTGGATCATTGTGCTGCTGGGAGCGGAAGTTGCCTATGCGGTGCAGAATGCCGATACCTATCGACTTGAGCGCAGCGGGACCAGCGCCAGTTTGCGTACGAAGCTGACGATTGCGCTCAGTATTGTCCAGCGGGCTGCGGCCGCGCTGAGCGGGAAAGGCGAGCTGTTTTCCGCCACGGCGTTCGCCCGTGAAAAACAGATCTCCGTGCGTTTAGTAAACGAAATGGTGCGCGTACTGCAGCGGACGGGCCTCTTAGGCGGTTTGCATGAGTTCCCGGACCATTACACGTTGCTGAAAGCACCGGAACAATTGAGGGTGAAGGAGGTGCTCGATGCCGTGCTGGCCGACGGTAGCGGACAGGACGGGCCGGGATTGGAGCAGGTTGATGCTGTGGTGCAGCAAACGATAGCGGATTTGGATACCGGTTGGGAGCAGCAATTGCAGGGACGGACGATTAAGCAACTGGTCGAGGTGGCCGGTTAATGGCGGTTCCTCGCATCGACTTCACCGCTGAACTGAACGCGGAGCAACAGGCGGCGGTGCAGGCCCCGGACGGGCCGGTACTGGTGATTGCCGCTGCGGGCACCGGCAAGACGCGCACCTTGGTCTATCGGGTCGCTTATCTAGTGGAGCAGGGCAACGACCCCTCTCGCATCCTGCTGTTGACGTTTACCAACCGGGCGGCTCATGAAATGCTCGAACGGGCGCGTCAATTGGTGGGAGACGGCGTGAGTGGCCTGTGGGGTGGCACGTTTCATCATATGGCCAACCGCCTGCTGCGGCGTCACGCCGGAGCCGTTGGTTATCAGCCGGATTATACCATTCTCGACAGCGACGATACGCGTCGGCTGGTGCGCCTCTGCAGTCAGGAGTTGAAACTGACCGATAAGCATTTTCCCAAGCCGGACGTGCTGCTGAGTGTCTTTGGCTTGGCGGCCAGTACCGAGCAATCGGTGGCGGCCTTGGCGGCGGACCGATTCGAGCACAGTCGCGTTGATCCGGGCGATGTCGTGGCGGTATACGAGGCCTATGAAAAACGCAAGCAACAGCTCAATGCCATGGATTTCGATGATCTGCTGCTCAACGGATTGCGCCTGTTGACGGAGCACGACGCCTTGTTGGAGCGGTATCGCGAGCAGTTCGTCCACATACTCGTCGATGAATATCAGGACACCAATACCGTGCAGTCCCATTGGGTGGATTTACTCGCTGGGCCCGGCGGCAATTTGTTGGTGGTCGGCGACGACTTCCAGTCCATCTATTCCTGGCGCGGCGCCAATTACCGCAATATTATCACTTTCCCCGAGCGCTATCCGGATGCGCACGTCTACTATCTGGTCACCAACTATCGTAGCGTGCCCGAAATCCTGGGCATGGCCAACGCCTGCATCGCGGGGAACCCCCTGCAGTTTCAAAAAACGATCCAGCCGGTGCGGGACCCGCTGGAACGGCCCCATTGCGTGAGCCTCGACGACGGCCATGCCCAGGCGGAATTCATCATCGGCGAAGCGCAGCGCCTGCGTTCGGAGGGGTACGCCTACGGGGACATGGTGGTGTTGTACCGCGCCCATTACCATGCCATGGAGTTGCAGCTCGCGCTGGCGCGGGATCAACGCGTACCGTTTGTCATCACCTCGGGTATTCGCTTTTTTGAGCAAAGTCATATAAAGGATGTTACCGCCTTGTTACGGCTTTTCGCCAATCCCGGTGACGAGCTGGCTTTCCAGCGGTTGCTTTGCCTTTGGCCACGGCTGGGTGCCAAAACCGCGCAGAAATGCTGGCAGGCGCTGGGGGGGCGTTGTGACTTGCGCAAGGATGCCACCCGTGAACGCCTGGCCAAGGGCTTACCCGCCGCCGCCCGTGAAGGCTGGAACACGGTGGAAATGATTGCCGCGGACTTTGACCGGCACGAGCTGCAAAAGGATCCAGCCGAAATCATCCACCGGTTTATGGCCGGATTCTACGAGGATTTTGCCCGTGAGACGTTTGAAAACAGCGACCGCCGTCTGGAAGATCTGGCTGAGTTGATGCGCTACACCCATCAATTCGCGACGCTTGACGCCTTCTTGAGCGAGATGGCGTTACAAACCAATCTGGATGCCGAGGCCGATGCCGCCGTGCAACGCGAGACGGATGTACTGCGACTCAGTACCATTCACCAGGCTAAGGGACTGGAGTGGAAGGTGGTCTTCATTTGCTGGGTCACGGAGGGCATGTTTCCCTCCTTGCGGTCGGTCAACGAGTCGGAAGAGGGACTGGCGGAAGAGCGCCGCCTGTTCTATGTCGCCGTGACCCGGGCCAAGGACGCCTTGTATTGTTGTGTGCCGCGCCAACGGCGAGGTCGTGACGGCTCCATGCAGTTCCTGCTGCCCTCCCAGTTCTTGCAGGAATTGCCTTCGGACCTGATGACGGCAAGTCGGTTTCGCCGGTAGAACGGCGCCCGGGCGCATATCACTTCTGAGGGTTTTGCTCACAGAGCGGAATCAGGACATGTCACAAGAGGTACCGCTGAGTGAAATCCGAATGACGAAATACCCAAACACCCAAAGAAACCCGAAATACCCAATATCGAATCGTTGGCATCAGCTATCCTCTGTAAATCTTGGCACGCGTTACTGGGGTTACGGGAACTTTCTTCACATAATCAATAACCGCCTCACCGAACAAAGCGGTGCGATCTTCCAGGTCGTAAGGCTTCTTTCGCTCCTCGTCGCGGCTCTCAGGCAGGTGGTTCATCATTTGTGCTTCGAGCTTCTTTCGGGCTTGGGTGTTTCGTCATTCGTCATTGCACGCTATCCAACATTCGGAATGGAAACAAGCTCCGTGACACTGAATACCACCAGAAGTGATATGCGCCCACGGCGTCCCCCGAGCCGGTTGCGTTGTAAGAAATTGATGGAGTACTTGCTTGGGGGCGTGTGTGGAGGCTGTTTGGGGGTATGATAGGGACTTGGTCAGGTCGAGGAGCCAGTTCTTTAGGAGGAGATTATCTCGGAATCGCGCCAGACCGCGTCTTGCCGGGGATCAGGCCGGGTGGCTTAATGGGTGCGCCCCCTGCGGCCTTGTTTGCCACGCCGGAGCCCGGCGAAGGAGGGTGCCGCAGGAGCGGGAGTTGAGGTTGACTACAGGCCGTGGTTGCCATGAGCCCGAGAGGCTCGTGTGGAGGCCCATGGTGCTTTTCCCGACAAATTTGCTGCATCTGTGCGCCCCCGTCCGCCTTGTGCGGACGGAGCGGGAGTTTAGGCTGGCTACAGGCTGTGGCCAGAGCGAGCTCGCAGTGAGCGAGCCGGAAGTATGGCTCGCTTCTCGCTCAATTCGGGCCCTTTCCATCATATTCAGCGCATTAGCTCGTGAAAGTTTGGCTCCCGCGGCACCCGGCAAGAAACGCGGGCTAGGTGTTTGCTAGCTCAATCG
>SLLF01000212.1 GCA_007134175.1 Kiritimatiellia bacterium
GGTCGGCCTGACCGACGCCCGCTTGCGGACGCCACTGCAGCTCGAGATGACCGGAAGGCGGCAGCGCCAAAGTCTGCTGTTCGTGCGCTACGTCGGTGATGAACAACAGGCGCTGCTCGTCAGGACCGAAACGCAGCTCAGTGGCGGGGTCGGCGATTTCCAAGACAAGTGCATTGGCGGGGGCCACGGGCAGGAAAGCCGCAACCCGGCGCCAGCCACCATCGCGACTCACCGGTGCGCTGAGTTCCAAATCCACCCGGTAGCGTCCGCGTCCGTGCAGTAGCAGATGCGTTCTGGGCATAAACCGCTCGCGACGCGACGCGATATGGTCCGGTAAGGCATGGTGTGGAACAGGTCGCGCGGTGTTCAACACGGTCAAGCGCGCCGGTGCTCCGGCGACATGCGCCTGCGTGATAACCGCACCGCGCAGTCGCAACGGAATTGCGACGGGATCGTCGTGGAAGACCTCGATATCGAGCCAGCCGGTCAATTGCAACTGCTCTTCGGCATCCGCGCCCAGCCGGGCGGACAGGTGCGACCCGGCCAGCGCGTAGGGACGGGGCATCTCGGCGGGGAGCACTACGGGTGCATCCCAGCGCAGCAGACGCTCGTGCAGGCCGTAGGGAACCAGTACGTGGCTTGTTTCCTCGTGCGAGTCCGCATGGTAGGGTGTCACGATAACATGGTCCGGCACCACCACCGGTTGGCGCTCATCGGCCGCGCCGTCTTGGGGGATACCAAAGGCCAGCGTCGCCAAGAGCAGCGGAACCAGGCGTCCGTAGCAACCGTGCACCAGCCGGGCACAGCCAGGCTGGATTCGGCGGATGAAGGCGGCCAGTAGATACAGCAGAATCAATCCGCAAGCGGCATAGAAAGCCGCGTTGAAGACGGGCGTCCAGATCAGCAGCGCGGGCACAACAGGCAATAAAGCGCTGGCCGCCAGCACCAGGGCAAGGTAACGGGTCCGGACTGCCCACGAACGGCCAACCAACAGCAAGCCGCCCAACAGGACGGCCAACGCCACGCCTGCGGCCAGCGCGTCATGGCGTCGCTGATTGATGACGGTCACGTGAAGGTCAGGCCGCTCGTCGAGGCCGCGAAACACAACGGTATCCCCTGTTGCCGCCAGGGCGATGGCCAAACTGCGCAACCCCTCATGACGTGGTTTTTCCACCGGCGCGTCCTTAGGTTCAGCCGGGACAGCCGTCGCTGGTGGACGCGGTGCCCTGCGTAATGGGGCTTCCTCTAGCGCAACGTCTTCCATGGGGACAATAGCTCGCTCCAAACCGACATCATACTCTAGTCCATTTCCAACCCCATCTATTTGCGGCTGCTCCTTCATGTAGCCACCTACCGTCGCCTGTCGCGCTCGCAGCGCGGAGCGTTGAACCGTCAGCAGCATCCCGGAGAGCAAGCCGTAGCGGGGGTTGATGGTGCCGGCTGCCCGGTAAAGCCCCCGGCCGACTTGTACGGCGGCTACCGGGGATGGTCGCCGATCCACCCGCTCCATAGTCCCACGCGCGTCCGCCACCTTGAATCCCGGCGGCAAGGTCAGCACCCACTGAACATCCAGCACGGGCACTGCGCTGCCCGCAGCGGCTGCCCGATCCAGCACGCGCAATACCGGCGCTTGCAGCGACGCGCCACCAAGAAATCTCCACGGATCGAGCGTCCCGGCATAGACCAATTCCAGTCGCGTGGCGCCCTCTACCTCACCGTGCAGGTCCAACACGAGGCGGTCGCCAATGCGCTGCGGCAGCGCAGGCCGACCGTTGATTACGGCCGACCACAATTCCGCGTCGGCCGGCAGCTCCACCTGCAGGAAACCCGGCCGGGCCTGCAGCTCGAACTCGGCCCGACCTTGCCAGACGCGGTTGGCGGACAGCACGGTATGCAGTCGGCCACGCATAGCCAGCGCGGCGGGCAGCGCGTGATGCGTCCGGCGCGTCACCTGCAGTTCGATTCCGGCTTGATCCCCGATGAAGGCGAAGGCTCCCAGCAAGCGGCGACCAGGCCGGTATTCGGCTTCGATGAGCTCGCCCACATCGACCGGGCGCGGATGATCGACCAATTGGATATCGAGATCAGGACTTCCGTCGACCGCGATGAAGCCGGACTGATAAACCACGTCCAGGGCCCGGGGCATGGGCGGCCGCACCGTTTCCGCGTCGGCGGCACGCACCATGGCCGTGTCAATCGCCAGATGAATTTGTTCCGTCGCCGCCTCCGCGAGCGTGACTGTCCAGCGGGTTCCGTCGGCGTACGGTTCAGCGGTGTATTCCTTGACCTCGGTTTCGCCGACCCCGCGGATAGATAGCGTGGCGGGTACTGCGACGGGCAGCCACAGCGAGACCTGGCGGGCGCGAGCGCGTTCGACATAATAAATGAACTCGTAGCGGGCTTCGATATGATCGGTTCCCACTTGGAAGAAGGCGAAGGTCTCGGCGTTAAGACGAGGGGCAGACCGGGTCAATACCAGCCCGGCCCGATAACCGGGATGGTCGTAGCGGTAGGCCAGCGCGGCGGCTACGTCGGCCAATCCAAAACGCGTTTTTTCATTCTCATCGAGCGGTACCAGCCCCTCGATAACCGTGGCGCGGACCTCGATATCGTCATCGGCCTCGATGGCAATGGCACCCACTTCGCGGGTGGCGGATTCGAA
>SLLF01000248.1 GCA_007134175.1 Kiritimatiellia bacterium
GCAAGCGCTGAAACGTGGTCGCGCATGACCAGCTACGATGATTTTCTTGTTGCTAGTGAACTCTTTAATGAAGGAAGACCCGGTAGCATGTCCGCCGCGGGAAACTATGTCTTTGTGGGTGGGGAGGATCCCAGTAACAGGTTTGCCTACTTTGACGGGTCGGACTGGTTTGAGTCGGAATGGACGGGCAGCAATGAAGGGATGATTGCGTCTTTTTCCTACGTGGCGACCAGCGCGAACGGCGCTACGCAGCCGGGGGACGTGGTCACGGTTATGATGCGCGGTTCAGGCCGGGTTACGCGGGCGGTGGATGGTGTCCTGGCGGAGAGCCCTGCAAGCGGTGTGCGGACCCCGATATCGCCCGATGGTGGTAATTACCATTATCGGGCTGTTACGGGCCTTCCCGACGAGCATCTGGTCTGGGGTGTGACGCGGAATGGCTATGTATCCGTATCCGACGGGTCGGGCCGGGACGGCACGTGGGCATGGACGACCGGGCGGTTTGATACAGACCGGGAGGGACGGTCGATTCATGCGATTGATGAGGATACGTTGGTTGTGGGTACGACCGCCTCCGGGGGAACATCCCATGTTTATCTGACAGCGGACGGCGGCGCGACCTGGTCGGCGCTGACCGACAACAATTTTTCCCTGACGATCAACGCGATTTGGGCGGACAGCGCCAGTAATGTGTATGCCGCCCCCACCGGTAGCGGCGTATACCACTACGATGGCAGCAGTTGGTCGGCGGTCGCCGACATAGCCTCGAACGACGACATTCGCGCCATTCATCATTTGGACGGCCGGTTGTGGTTCGGGGGGGCCGATAGCGGGGGGAACACCATCCTGTACACGGCGATTCCTGAACCGGGGACGGCGGCGCTACTGTTGCTGGGATTGGCCGCGCTGGCTCGGTTGCGCGGAAAGATTCGTCCGTGATTTCCTTACCGGTTCGAGCCTGGGCACTGGCTGGACTGCTGTTTCTGGTGTTGGGCGTATCGTTGGCCTCGGCGCGGGTCCGGTTGGCGGTGGAGGGCGCACCTGGAGCGCGGGTGGTGCTTCCAGCGGAGCCGACCGAGCTGGAGCAGGAAGCGGCGGAGGAGCTGATCTGGCATGTTGAGCGCGCCAGCGGCGCGCGCTTGCCCCTGTACCGCGAGGATCATCTGCCATCGGCAGCGGCCACCGACGGGCTTTCCCGAATTTTTGTCGGCGCCACGGATGCGGCGCGGGCCATTCATCCTACCGGGCGCGGTGCCGATCTTCCTGCCCGGGGCTGGCAGCCGGAGGAGCTGCCGCACGAGGGATATGTCCTGTACACGGCTGGCCGGGACCTGTTTGTGCTGGGCCGGAATACGGGCACCCTGCACGGCGTCTATGATCTGTTGGAACGCGCCGTGGGAGCGCGCTGGCTGTGGCCTGGCGAGCTGGGCGTGTACGTGAACCGGTCCGCGACGGTGGAGCTCCCCGCCTTGCGTGTGCTGGATGCGCCACGGCTGACTGGACGGAATATGCGTTGGCGACGGCTTTCAACTGTCTACCGGGGCGAACGGGAGCATGATCCGCTGGATGCCCGACTCGGGTTCTCCACCGAAGTGCTGCAGGCGTATGCCCAAGCGTTTGAATCCTACCTGGTCCGGCACCGGTTCGGGAGTACGCATCCCAAGCCGCGCGTGGGGCACGAATTTGCCGGCTGGTGGGAGACCTATGGGGAGGAACATCCCGAGTGGTTCATGCTCAACGAGGAGGGCGAGCGCGGACCGCGTCCGGGCGGCAGTACGCGGCATGTCGCCATCTGCGTCTCAAACGAGGAGTTACAGGACTATATTGTGGAAAAATGGCGCACGGATCCGCGCTGGGGCGACCGCGTGCTGACACTGGGCGAGGTGGACGCCATTGTTTTCTGCTTGTGTGAAGAGTGCCGCGCCTGGGACGCGCCCTTGCCGGAGGAGGTGCCTGATTTTGCGCCGTCGGCATTCGATCCCTGGGTAAGTGACCGCTACGCCCGCTTCTGGCGAGTCATGTGGGAAAAGGCGTCGCAATATGATCCCGAGGTGCTGGTTACCTCTTTCTTATACTGGAACTACCTGCCGGCCCCGGTAGTGGAGACCAATCTGAACCGCCACATATACGGCGAGTTCGTGCCGTGGGGGCGGATGCCCATCTACTATCCGATGCCGGAGGAAAGCGACGCCTGGCTGCGCGAACAGTGGCTGGGCTGGGCGCGTACCGGTATCCGCATGGCCTACCGCCCGAACCATTTCCCGGACGGGTACGCCCTGCCGGTGGTGGATACCTGGCAGTCGGGCGCGTTCCTTCAGTTTGCCTATCAGCATGGCATGGAGCGGGTAGACTACGACTCGATCAACGGGCAGTGGTCCAGTCAGGGCTTGAAGATGTATGTCACGTTCCGGTTGATCAGCGATCCGGAGCTGGATATCGGTGAGGTCCGCCAGGAATATTTCGAGGCGTTCGGTCCGGCGGCGGCCGACGTGGAACGGTATTGGGATTATTGGGAGGCCTACACACGTGACCATGTCTTCCAGTACCCGGTGCCGGAAGGGAACCGCAACCGCCACCATCGGTACGTGCGGACGGCCTACCGTGATTTCCCTCCTGAATCCTTTGTGCCGGCGGAGCAGATTTTAGAAGAGGCATTGGCGGC
>SLLF01000338.1 GCA_007134175.1 Kiritimatiellia bacterium
CAATGAAGCCCGACACGCGGGTTATTTCCTCAGCGGCGAAACCACTCGCCAACAAGTCCTGGCCCAGGCGGATGTAGGTGAAGGGATCCTGTCCCGTGACGTGCGTAACGATCCGCAGCTGCATCGCCAGCAGGACGCCCGTCACCACCAGGAACGTGGCCCCGCAGGCAATGGATGTTCGCGAACAGCGGCTGCGCGCAACGCCTTCTGTTGGAGCTGAAGTGGATGGGTCTGAATTCATGTGGTGTGTGGCATGCGGCTACTAATAAGGTCGTCTACATACCCCAGTCCACCCTGACGGACAATCCTAATCCGGGCAGGGATAAGGATTGAGTTGTCCGCGCGGATCCCCTATTTTGCACAGATGAAACTCATCATCCAGTTGCCCGCCCTGAACGAGGAACAATCGATCGCCGCCACCTTGGCGGCTATACCGCCACACATACCGGGAGTGGATGTCCAGCAGATTGTCGTGGTTGACGACGGATCAACGGACCGGACGGCTGAGCTGGCGCGCGCTGCCGGGGCAGTGGTCGTATCGCACGAACGGAATCGCGGGGTGGGCGCCGCGTTTCGCTCCGGCATCTTGAAAGGCATGGAGCTCGGTGCCGACATCATTGTAACCATCGATGCCGATGGGCAGTTCGATCCCAACGACATACCCCAGCTGATCGCTCCCATCCTGGAAGGCCGGGCGGACTTTGTCACGGCGTCGCGCTTCAAGGATCCGGCCTTGATCCCGGAGATGCCGGGAAGCAAGTTATGGGGCAATCGCTTCATGTCGCGCTGGGTCAGCTCGCTGACCGGCCAGCGGTTTTGCGACGTGTCCTGCGGGTTTCGCGCCTATGCGCGCAACGCCTACATGCGTCTGGTGTTGACCGGGGACTTCACCTACACGCACGAGGTCTTTCTGGCCTTGGCGTTTGCGGGGGTGGCAATCCAGGAAGTACCGGTGCGCGTGCGCGGCGTGCGTGAACACGGCCAGAGCCGGGTCGCCAATAATCTGTTTCGTTACGGCTGGCGTACGGCCTCGATTATCCTGAAAACGTATCGGGACTATCACCCGCTGAAGTTTTTCAGCAAAATCGCCGCGGTGCTGGGTGGTGTTGGTTTCGCGCTCCTGACCTTCCTAGGGTGGTTCTGGCTGACAACCGGTGGTTTTTCGCCCCACAAATGGGCGGGGTTTTCTGGCGGGTTCCTCGTTGCCATGGGCGTTTTCTTCGTCATCATCGGCGTGGTGGCCGAGATGCTGGACCGCATCCGACTGGCCGTCGACGAGGCCTTGTACCGGGTCCGGCAACTGGAGCGTGAGGTCCGGCACCGGGATGGTTAATCAACCATTTGGGGGCCGGAGTCGGGCCACGGGTTAAAAACGGGGTTTAAACCAAGCCTTGCGTTGCAGGGATTTAAGGCTGGTGGCGAGGGGTTTTGCAAGAGCCTCCCTATATGTATGAACCCGGCGGATGGACCATGGAACGGTTGTTCGATAGCGGGCGCAATCTGACGCTGGCCCTTTACGACGCGATAGCTGACCGCCAGAGCGGCGCTGCAAATGATGCCCTCCTGGTTTGAACGATTCCCAACCGAGAACCGCACACCCGTGCACGCCCTTCCGGTGGGGCCGAAAAAATGTTGATTTCGCCCTTGACGGTAGCCCATCTTTCTGACACCTTATGCACATATAGACAGCCGGATGGATAGGATGGGCCTGAACCCAGTTGAAAAAAGGAGTAGCCATGAAGAATCGAGTAAGCGTGATGTTGGTTAGTGGTGCCTTGGCGCTGATGTTGAGCGGGAGTGCCGTCGTGGCGCAGAACAACGCCAACAACAACAATCAGGTAACGCAAGGGGAGCTGGCGTTGATGCTGATCAATATGCTCGGCTTGCAACAGGAAATCGAGGTGACCGGCAGTCCGCTGGATGCGATTCGCGTGTTGTTGATTTATGGCATTAGCCCGATCAATGGTTGGGAAGTGGATCGTCCCGTGGTGCTGGGTGACTTGGCCGTGGTCCTGGTGCAATCACTGCAGGCACAAGATGAGGTGGATGACCCCAACGACCCCGTCCAATGCATCGCCTACTTGGAAGGTCTAGGGGTTCCTATGGATACGGTCTCCGGGGCCGTGTTGATTGTGCCGCCACGCGGCGATGAAATTGGTGGGACCGCCTGGATTGAGATGCGGGATGACAGTATCCCGGGAACGGATGGCGAGCAGCGTCCCTTGACGCCGGCTGAAATCCGCAATCTGCGGACGGTGACTCTGCCCGAAATCCGTGATATCATCAGGCGCGTACCGTCCGTGCCGCCGCCGCCGCCCTTTGTTACGCCGGATTGAGCGCCGGCCGCGTGATGGTATAGCAATTTAACCGGACCATACCGAGGAGCACATAATGAAAAATAATGGAATCGCATGGATGTTGTTGGTCGCGTTTTTGGCCCTGCCGGTGGCTGGCTGGGCAAGTGAGGGCGCGCGCAATTACCAAATCAATACACGGTTGCGCATTGAGTACGACGACAACATCTACGAAGAGGGCGAGGACGAGACCAGCTCGCTCAAGTTTACCGCTGATGTGGAATTTGTTGTTCGTTTCAGCCTGGAAAACACAACGGTGGGCCTGCGGTATGAACCGCGCTTTACCTGGTGGGAGGATCGCGAGGG
>SLLF01000301.1 GCA_007134175.1 Kiritimatiellia bacterium
CCGGGGGACCCGCGCACCCGGGGTCATGTCCGCCCGCAACGATGGTGCGCAGCTATTCGTTGGCGTGCAGGATTTTTGGCAGAATTTCCCGTCTTCGCTGGCCTGCGAAGAAGATGCGCTCACCTTTTATCAATGGCCCCGCTACGGACGGGAACGTCAACATTCGGCGTTGGTCGAGGGCGTAGCGCATGCCTGGCGGCTCTGGTTCGTGCATGAAGGCGAAACGCTGAACTTCCGATTACCGCAGGAATTAACAGAGAACCCTATCTACCAGGCTGAAAGCCGGGCCGAAGGACATATTTCCTATGGTCAACCCGATTCCATCAATGCGCAGGGAGTGGCCAAGACGGCGGAAATGTGGTTATACCTGACGGGTGCCGACGAGGCCCCAGCCGACGCCGTACGCGTGATGCAGGGGCTGAACGAAGAATCACTACGGGCGGTGGTGGACCCCCGCTGGATGGCGGATAGCGGGGCCTTCTACGAAATGGCGGCGGAAGATCATGAGGCCTATCCGGAATACGAGGAGGGCTATGCCGAAGGGATCCGCAGCCCTCTGCGGCAGATCGAACGAATGGGTGTTTACGGCAAGTGGATTTATGGAGATCTATTGCGGCCGGCCAATCTGGACACCTTGACCGCAGGTCTCTACCGCACGTTCCGCAAGGCGCACTGGGGATGGCCGTATTCGTGGACGCAGTTTGTGCGCAGCGGGGATCTCGACTTGTTGCGTGCCGCGCAGGCGGCCACCCGCATGATGACCGACACCGCTTTCTGCCACTACGTCAGTGAAGAGATGGAACAGTTCATGGCCGAGGAACTGGAACCCCGGGCCCTATGGGCTACCTTGCAACCGTTCCGCCGGATTGGCTGGCACAACCGCAACCTGATCCCCTGGGCCGGCTACTGGGGGCCTAGCACGCGTTGCTACGTGGATCAAGCGGACTATCTATGGGATGCCTGGCTGATTTCCGGCTACCACCGGGCGCGGGACGTCGCGCTGACCTGGGCGGAACAGACCAAGATCGAGGAAGCCGATAAGATGATGCGCGGCCCCATCAACGCGGCCCAGAACCGGGCACGCTGGCCGGCCAATTTACAGAAGCAGTACATCGAGATGTACGAGCAGACTTGGGACCCTTGGTTTTTGGCGGCGGCCCAGGCCATTGCCGACCTACACTTGTGGCGTCATCGGGAAGAGGGGTATAACGGCCACGTCTGGCACGCCGGCATCCTGACGTGGCACCGGTATTCCCGGTGCCCTGATCATGCCGAACTGGTGAATGCCCATATCGACCACTGGACAGACTGGCACGCTGTTGGCTGGGGCACTTCGCCCGCAACCCTCTTGCCCTGCACAGTATTCGGCTATGCGCATAGCGGGAATGACTACTACGTGAGGCGGGCCGCCGGCATTCTGGATATGTTGCGCTGGTCCGCCTACAGCGGGGAGGATTTCGATTATTACCGCGGCATGCACTTGCGACAGACCCCCTCGCAGGACCTCTTGATGACCAGTTGGCAGCAACTTTGGCATCCATGGGCCATCCGCCTGTTCAACGAAGCCGGTGGGCTGCCCGCGGATCCGGTACAACCTTCGTTCGTACAACATTTCGGGCCGGACGACCGCGTACTGCTTTACAAGCTACCCGATGAAGAACTCCGATTCCGCGTGGCCGGAGCCTTTGCATTATATGGACCGGACGGGGAGCTTGTATCGGCCGGTGAAGCACCCGATGCCGGGACCTCGCAAACATCGACCGGTTGGACGCCTTTGGACTTGGAGCCGGATCCCTTAGCGGACTTGGACGAGCTGGATTACGATGACGATACGTGGGTGTTACCAGCCGACGCCCCGGCGGGCTTATACACGGTCACCCTCACGGCACGACGCGGTGGCTCAACGCGACTACCGCTGTCGCAGCCCGACACGCCCGAGCTGTTTCTGCCTGGTGGCGACGGGACCATCGGCTCCGGCGTATGGTACACCCAGCACTGGTTCAAGGTGCCGGACGGCGTGGAGTCCTTCTCTGTGGATTTTGACAACATTCCCTTCTTCCGCAATCGGCAGTCGGTCCGCCAGGTGATTATCTGGTCGCCTGACGGCGAAGAGGTCTGGGCGCATCGCGAGCGGGCCGTGGATTACGACCCGGAACAGCAGGTGTTGACCGCGCGGATTGACGTCGCGCCGGACCAATCCGGTCGCCTGTGGCGGATTACCCAGCCGGGCGAGCGGAGTCTGCCGTTCCGACTGGATCCGGCGCTGCCTCAAGCGGTGACCCACGAGCCACTGCGCTGGTTTGACCGGTAGACCTTCGGTAGAGAAACTTTAGCGTCTTGCGGAAAAAGATGATACAAAGAAGCGTCTATGTTGTAGCCGGGCGGGCACGCTGGGCCCGGCAGACCGTCCCCAACGTGGGCGGCTACACCAAGGGTTACGAATGAAATCTGCGCTAAAGGGCACATGTGCGTGTAGCGGAATAGGCTTGCGCAAATGAAAGAAAAGCAACCAGGATACGGTTTTGGGGCCTTCAAGGGCGTCTTTACGCCCAGCATCCTCACCATTCTCGGCGTGATTATGTACCTGCGCTTCGGGTGGGTACTGGGACAGGTCGGTCTGGCGCAAACGTTGCTGATAGTGACCATGGCCACC
>SLLF01000146.1 GCA_007134175.1 Kiritimatiellia bacterium
CGCGCGTGCCCAAGGCGCACGATGTCGCGCCGTACCCGGCGATTGCGCGGGATATGGCCTTGGTAGTGGATGACGCTATCACGCATGGCGCCATTCTGGATGTCATCCGGCGCGCGGCGGGCGAGGAACTGGAAAACGTGGAATTGTTTGATATATTTACCGGGGAATCGATTGGGACCGGACGCAAGAGTATGGCCTACCGGTTGCGGTACCGCGCGGCGGATCGGACCTTGACAGACGAGGCGGCCAACGCGTATCATGCCCAAGTTAAGGACGCGATTCGTCGCGCGCTTGGCGTGGTCATCCGGGAGGGGTAAAGCGTTTTAAGACCGGCTGATCTGTTGGACGATTTGAATAAGGTAGAAACATGAGCCCTGTGTTACAGTGGATTGAAATATTGACCCTGATGGGGGGACTCGGCTTAATGGTTGGGTTGCTGTATCAGGTTTGGATTGCTTGTACCCTTGAAGCCAGTCTGATGTGTGTTACGTGGTGCGGTCTGGCCAGGCGGCTGGCCTGTGCGGCACCATGGGGGCAACCGCCCGTTAGGCATCGGTTGCCATCCTGTAAGGCTTGGATTCAAGCAACATAGTTCTTTACCATCGATAATGGGTTCATGGTTCTCCGAGGAGAACAAATTTACCCTGCCTTGTTCGTGATTGGGCCCAAGCGGCTCCGACCCATTGTTTCTTGTAATGGGAGCAGAGCGCTCGGCCGGCGCCTGCATGTCCCTGAAACGGGAAAGCAGAAACCGGATTCGGCGCGGCACCCACCCTTAAATAAGGGAACGGAGACACGGTCCTAACGGCAAAGGCGGGGTTTTTTTGTGGAGAAGAAATGACCACGGATTGGTTTGAACAGGGTAACAAGCATAAATCGCCGGGGCGCGGGGCGCCCTTGGCGGCCCGTCTACGCCCGCAATCGCTGGATGATGTGGTCGGCCAGGAACACGTTTTGGGTCCGGGCAAACTATTGCGCCGGGCGATAGAGGCCGATCGATTGGGCAGTCTGATCCTTTACGGTCCGCCCGGCTGCGGCAAGACGACCCTGGCGGAAGTGATTGCGCGGACCACCCACCGTCGTTTTGAACGCACCAGTGGCGTATTGGCGAATGTGCAGGTGCTGCGTGAATTGCTGCAAACCGCCGAACACCGCCACACCCATGCCGGTACGGAGACGATTCTGTTCATCGATGAAATCCACCGCTTCAACAAGGCGCAGCAGGACGTTCTGCTGCCCTACGTGGAGCAGGGGGCGATCACCTTGATCGGCGCGACCACGCACAATCCGTTCTTCTTCATCAACAGCCCGCTCACTTCGCGCTCCCAGATTTTTCAGCTCGAACCGCTATCCGTCGACGCCGTGCGTCGACTGCTGCAGCGCGCCTTGACCCATCCGGACGGTCTTGCAAAACAGTGCGTGCAATTGGAGGATGAGGCGGCCACGCATTGGGGGGAGGTCTGCGAAGGGGATGCGCGGCGCGCCTTGAACGCCTTGGAAATCGCCGTCCTGACCACGCCCCCGGCAGGCGACGGTACCATCTGCATTACGCGCGCGGTGGCCGAGGAATCGATCCAGAAAAAAGCCGTGGTGTACGACCACGACGAAGACGAGCATTACGACACCATCTCCGCTTTCATCAAAAGCGTGCGCGGATCGGATCCGCACGCGGCCACCTACTGGCTGGCCAAGATGCTTTATGCTGGAGAGGATCCGCGTTTTATCGCCCGCCGCCTGATCATTCTTGCTTCGGAAGATATCGGTAACGCCGATCCCCGGGGCTTGACGATTGCGGTGGCCGCACTGTCGGCGGTGGATTTTGTCGGCATGCCCGAGGCTCGCATCACGTTGGCGCAGGCCACGACCTATCTGGCCACGGCACCGAAAAGCAATGCCGCCTATCGGGCCGTGGAGCAGGCGCTCAAGGACGTCAAGGAGGGCCGTACCCTGCCGGTACCCAAACCCCTGCGCGATGGCGGGCCGGTGGGCCGTAAGAAGCTGGGCTATACCGGTTACCGGTACGCGCATGCCTATGAGGGCCATTTCGTTGATCAGGCGTATATGCCCACTTCCGCCATCTATTATGAACCCAGTAACCAGGGGTACGAGCTCACCATCGGCAAGCGGATGGCCCATTGGGACGCCTTGCGGCAGCAGGCCCGCCAAGGCAAAGGAGGCGGCGATGCCACCACGGACTAAGGCCGAGTGGAGGAAGGATGTGCTGGCCCAACGCGCGGCGATGACACCGACGGAGCGGGCGCGGTGCAGCGCTGCCGCAGGGCAGCATTTGTGGGCGTGCGCACCGGTACGGACGGCGCAACGGCTGGCCGCTTTCATGGCACGCCCGGACGAAGTGCAAACAACGGACTTCATTGCGCGGTGCCACGCCGCTGGACGCCAGGTATGTGTGCCGCGCCGCACACCGGCTGGGACCTATGCCTTCGCATGGATCACGCCCGCCACTCGTTGGCAGGCGGGGACGTGGGGCATTATCGAGCCGGTCGAAGAAACCGCCCCAGTGGAGCCGCTAACCTTGGACGTGATCATCGTGCCGGCTGTGGCCGTGGATGCGGCGGGCCACCGGCTCGGTCACGGTGGCGGTTATTACGATCGCCTGCTGGCCGACTATGGCGGTCCCCGCGTGGCGCTTGTATTCGATTGCCAGCGCGTGGCCACACTGCCGGTAGAGGCGCACGATCAGCCGCTTACCGGCATGGTGACGGAATCCGGCTATTGCCATTTTAATACAATCGACCAGAACCTTAACCTGAACAACCATAGTGACGCCCGGCCGGTCCAGGCGTCGGAAGGAGCCTGTCATGACCATCACTGAAGATATCTGGGTGCCATTGGCCGCGCTGTTCGGCATCCTGATGGGTTACGGTGCCCATATCGTGACCACGGCTGTCCGTATTGCGTCCGCCCAGCACAACGCTAAACAAATGCTGCGCGATGCCCAGCGGGAATCGGATGCGCTGCTACGGGAAGCCAAGCTGCATGCCAAGGACGAGTACATCAAAATGCACGATAAATTCGAGGAGGAGACCCGTCAGCGGCGGACGGAGTTGATGGCGTATGAAGAGCGCGTAACCCAGCGCGAGGTCAATCTCGACCGTAAATTGGCCATGCTGGACAAAAAGGAATCCGTGCTCGACGAGAAGATTCAAGCGGTGGCGCAGAAGCAAGTCGAACTGGCAACGCGCGAGAAGGAGTTGGAGCAATTGCGCCAAGAGCAGCGCTCTAAACTCGAAGAAATCGCCGCTTTGACTCAGGAGGCCGCCCGCGAGCATTTGCTCAGTCGATTGGAGGAAGAGCTGCAAGGCGAATTTGGCGCGTTGATTCGCCGCAAGCACGATGCCGCAACGGAAACCGCCGAGCGGGAGGCGCGCCGGGTGATCACGCTGGCGGTGGAACGGTATGCGGCGGATCAAGTGAATGAAATAACCACGTCGACCGTGCAATTGCCCAGCGACGACATGAAAGGCAGAATTATAGGCAAGGAAGGACGCAATATTCGTGCGCTGGAGGGGGCGACGGGTGTCAACTTCATGATCGATGACACGCCGGAAGTAGTGGTTATTTCCGGGTTCGATCCGTTGCGGCGGGAGATTGCGCGGCTTGCTCTTGAGCGACTAATTCAAGACGGGCGTATAAATCCAGCCCGCATAGAAGAGACGGTAGCCAAAGTCGAGGCCGAGCTGGATGAGACCGTTCGGGCTGCTGGCGAAGAAGCTGTTATGGAGCTGGGCCTGCGCGGAGTGGCTCCGGAGATTGTGCGGACCTTGGGGCGCCTGAAATTCCGGCACAGCTATGCCCAAAACGTCTTGAAACACTCGATCGAGGTGGGGCACCTCATGGGGCTGATGGCCGCCGAGCTGGAGTTGGATGTGCAGCTGGCCAAACGGATCGGCCTCTTTCACGACATCGGCAAGGCGTTGGACCATCAAATAGAAGGTAGCCACGCTTTGATCGGGGCTGATCTGCTCAAGCGTAACGGCGAACCGCAGGTGGTCTTGAACGCGGTGGCCGCCCATCACGGGGATGTCGAAGGGGAAAGCGCCTACGCGCCCTTGACCACCGCTGCCGATGCCATGACGGCCTCGCGACCCGGGGCGCGCTCGGAAACCACCGATCTCTATCTGCAACGGCTGCAGAAATTGGAGGAAATTGCCAACAGCTTCCGCGGGGTGGCGAAATCCTTCGCGATCCAAGCCGGTCGCGAAATACGGGTGTTGGTCGAGCCGGGCAAGATTGACGACAATGAAGCGATGCAGCTGGCGCGCAACATCAGCAAGCAGATTGAACACGATTTGCAGTATCCAGGCCAAATCAAGGTTACCGTGGTGCGGGAAACCCGCTGCGTGGAGTTCGCGCATTAGATGGCCGTCATGCCTACCGGTTTCCCGGATGCACGACGGGTGGCTGAATGGGGGGCGGCTTCGGCGTCCAGACGTGCAGGTCGCGGTTGCGGAACAGGGTGAGCGGTTGGTCTTCCAACGAGAGCGTAAACAGCCTCGCGTGGCCCGGGGGAAGGGTCTCCAGTGGTCCGGAACGAACCGTGAAGGCGAGAGGCGCGGCGGGGTCGTATGCGGTAACCGGGTGGAACGTATAGCGACCCAGGTTCCAGTGGGCCCCGGCCGGAGTCGTATCGAGCGCCCAGGACCGGGCCAGCCATTGGGTGTCGTTGAGCCGGAAGAAATAGGCTTCGCGGTGGGCCATCGGTACGAGATGCCATAAGGCCCCACTCAAGGCCATCGCGCAGGAATTGTTGTACCGCCCGGATTTGTTTCGGGGTGTCGGGATGATAGATCGCCCCGAGATGAAGGTCGTGGGACCGGCCTGCCGTGCGGACAAAAAAGGGGGGCACAAAAAGGAGCACCACCAGTGCGGCGTAGTGCGTTGGGCGTTTCCATGAGCTATTCATATTCGCCGAAACGATAGGAATTGATGTGCGGACGATCAAGCGGATTCGGAATGGCTGGTAAGCATGTGATGGGGTATGGTCATAGCGAATAGGATTGTGTATGGTTCGCGGACGACGTGAGTGGTAATGAATCTGATCATCCGCAAACATATCCATCAGCTGGATACCGTTAGGCGCGGACCGCAGATATTCTGTTGGGTGGCCGGCCTACTGATAGTCCTGCCCCTGTGGGTGGTGCTGGTGCGCAACTACTATGTCCGGGCGTTTTCGGACCCCTACAACTGGCTGATGTACGCGCGCCACTTCGCGGACGAAGTCGGTACGGCGCGCTGGCCGTATGGCTACGCCCTGTTTCTGCGGCTGCTGTTGCCGGTGACGGGGCCCTACTACATTTTCTTGAGCAATATCCCCTTGCTGATGCTGTTGTTCCTGCTGGTCGGCGCCTTGGCGCACCGATTGGTTCCCGGTCCAATGGATCTACGTGTGGCGGTACCGGCTGCTTTGGCCGCGTTCGCGTTCGCGGCGTCGGCCGATGTGCGCAGTTTAATCCATTACGCCAATCCCTATCGCGACCCGTTGTCCCTGGTCCTGTTGTTCTGGGCCAGTTGGTGGTTCGTGCGGGCGGTTCAGGGACGGGAGGTTCGTCGTATGTTCGCCGCCGGCGCGCTGTGGGGCTTGGCGTGCAGTGTGCGGGAGCCTTCTATATTGATGGGTGGTCCGTTCTTCCTCTACGGGGTGTTCGCATGGCATGTGGCCGCCGGGCGCAAGCGGCAGTGGCAGGCGGCTGGCTTGTTCGGCGTGGGGTTTGTGCTGGCGCTGACTCCCCTGCTGTTGCAGACCTACCTGGCGACGGCGCAAGTAATCGTATCGCCCCAGGCCGCGGCGGAGGGCCGGGTCGTGCCCGGTGCGCACTTCAGTTTGGCTATATGGCTCCTGAACGTGCCCAGCATGAGCGCATTTTATTGGCGTCATCTAGCCCCGTTGGTCGTGTTGGCCACGTTGGGGTTGGTATGGGGCGTGGTCCACCGACATAAGGAAATCATCTGGCTGGTCGTGCCGGCGGTACTCGTCTATGCCATGTTCTACCTTTTCTACTGGACATTTGTTACCCGCTATTTTTATGTGGTGACGCTGTGGTTGTGCGTGCTCGCCGGTTACGGTTTGCACCATACCTCGCGCTGGCTGTTCTGCCGCCTGCCAGAAGCGTGGCGCGGTGGGGCGGTGAAACTGGCGGTGCTGGCCCTGGTGGTGTTCTGTTGGACGGCCTACGGCCGGGCCCGCTTTGCCGGGGATGGTTTCCGCATCCCGGATGCCCGCGCGTTTGCGGCCGATATTCAGGCCGCGCTTCCGGCCAACGCGGTGGTACTGGCGCCGCGCCATCTATGCGAAGCGATCCATCTCCTGGGTGAGCGCAGGTCGTATCCGGTGCCCATCCCTCATGATCCAACGGCCGACATTCACGCGGCGCTGGAGGTGCACATCCAGCAGTTATGGGCCGACGGTCATCCTGTCTATACGGCAGAAATCCCGGCCCCCGGCCATCCCCTGGGACAGACTACGCCACTGCGTCAGCTATTCGAGCTCGAACCCATTCTGGCTATGGATCCGGCCGACTACCGCATGGACCGTTATGCCGCTGCGCCGTTTACCCTGCATAAACTTCATCCGTGGACCGAAGTCCGCGCTCACCTGCCGCTGGAGTGGCCTGACCCGGCCGAACCTCGCTGGTGGGGGCTAGACTCCACGGCCTTGGCGCGTTTATTGGCAGTGGATGCAGCCGTTGAGCTGGCTGTGGACCATGCACCGTGGCCGCCTGAAAAATGGCAGGCACACAGTTCCTTCATGGGACGTCTCCCCGAGGAACCGGGTGCGCCAAATGTGCGCTGGCAGGCGACGCGACCCGTGCCTCGCACAGTACCGGTGTTTACCGGAACACTGGCGGAGCCTATCGATTTGTGGTTCAACTTGTGGCATCCCTTGGCGGGCCACGCGCGCTGGGCCGGTGCCATTCATCCAGCAACACCGGCGGACCCGGTCCCGCGCTTATATGGTGCCGCCAGCTACACCGTGCCCGTCCCGTTGCCAGGGGCCGGTGCCGTGCAACTGGAATGGCGGGTGCGGTCCTCGTTTTTACTGCCGGAGGCCGGCGTGCGACTGGCATTTTACGAGGGGGACGAACAGTTGGCATCGTACTGGCTGCCGTTTGATCGCCGGGTACACGGCATTCGCTTCGATCTGCCGGTGGATAGCGAGTGCGATGAGCGTCCAATCCGTTTGGTGACCGCCTCCGAGCATCCCTTGGCCCAGCGTGGCCCTGACACGCCGGTGGCGGAAGTACACCGTCTTCTGATTCATCGAATCGGAGCCAGCCGCTATGTCGAGGTGGCGGTGGGCACGATGGCGGACAGCCCATACATCGAGTCGGGTTTCCATGCCAGGGAAGGGGTACACACGGACGAGCCTTTCCGCTGGACGTCCGGGGAGGCGACCGTACAGCTACCCATCGTGCCGGATGGACAGGCGCGCCTGCTGGAAGTCGTCTTTTCACTGGCCAGCGTGCCATCAGCGGTGCAGCAGGAGACCCCCCCGATGCGACTGCGCTGGAACGGCGTCACGTGGCCCGATGAGGCGCTGCAGTGGGAGCAAGATGCCCAACGCGTAACGTTGCGTACCGTTGTGCCGGCGACGGCGCTGGCACCGGCCAATGAATTGGCGCTGCGGGTGCCCGCCTGGTCGCCTCGCGAACATGGTCTGACGGACGGTCGTACGCTGGGGGTACGCGTCTTACGCGTCAAATTGGGACCGGTTTCCGGCGACGCACAGGTAAACCCTGGTTATGGAGTTAACCGCTAGTGATGTCCCGGACAGAACAGCATCCCGAATCCTTAGGGAACCCGGCAATGCGATACCGGATGGTGAATCCGCGAGCCGCAGAGGGCTGGCCTACACCAGACCGTGGTTGTAGGCCAGGGTGCTGTCTCTGGCAATTTGTTGCCAAGGATTCGGGAGACCATCAACCCATAAAAGACGTGCTGGTACTATCCTACTGGAACCTCAACCAGGCCTGGTTCGGTGGCGCCACGCGCATCCATGCCTTGTTGCGAATGCTGGGCGAGTCCCTCACCCTGCTGCAACCCGGACCCGCTCATCCGCACTGGCCGTCGGTCACGTATAGGCCGGATTTTGGACGCAAGAAACTCGGTATCAACTGGGGCATGTTCAATTTCGTGTGGCCGACCACTTGGTGGCGAGTGCGCCGCTGGATCAAACAGCACCGCCCGACCGTTGTGGTGGCGACCTCCATCTGGACGTATTTACCGTTGCACGGTCTGCGGCGCTGTCCGCCCGTGGTGCTGGATGCGCACGACGTGCTGGGCAACGCGATTGCCGAGCGCTACGGGGACCGACACCTTTTTACGCGGTGCGTCCGCGCCTACGAGCGGCGGGTATTAGCGCGGATGGCCCATGTATTCGTTTGTTCGGACTTGGATCGTGGTGCATTCATCGAGCGCTATGGATTGGCGGCCGAAAAGGTTACCACCGTGCCCAACGGGGTGGACGCAGCTACGTGGCGCAATGTGCACGAAACGTTGGCTGACGTAGATCCCGAATTGGACCAGCAGTTGGCTGGGCGCACCACGCTTTTCTTTATGGGTAAACTGGATTATCAGCCGAACGGGGAAGCCCTGGCGTTTCTGCTGGACGAGCTCATGCCGGTTCTGGAGCGGGAGGCTGCGGGCCAGTACCAGCTCTTGATTTGTGGGGGGGGCAGTCCGCAGCGCGCCTTCGGGCCTGGAGTACATTTCACCGGACGGGTTCCGGATATCCGTCCTTATGTGCTGCGGGCGGACCTCTGCCTGGCCCCAATCTTCTCCGGTTCAGGCACGCGTTTGAAAATTCTGGAATACCTGGCGGCAGGTAAACCCGTCATAGCCACCCCCAAAGGGGCCGAGGGGATTACGGGGTTGACGTCAGATCATATACGCCTCGCGGATCGTACGGCGTTTGCCATGGCCATAATGGAATGGGCCGGGACCGCGACAGCGGAGCAAGTTGGCCAGGCGGCCCGGGAATGGGTGGCACAACGTTACGACTGGCAGGTGGTGGCCCAGGGCTGGCGGCGGGTACTGGCCCGGTACCATCTCTATGATTGATGCACCACGCCCGCCAGCGCGGCTTCGTAGCGATCAATAATGTTGTCCCAGTTGAGTTCATGGCGCGCCCGGTTGGCGGCCTGCTGTCCGAGCCGCTGCCGCAAGTCGTCATCCTGGAGCAGGCGCAGCACGGCCGATTGCAGGGCGGCGGTGTCGCCGGGCGGAACCAGTAAACCCGTCTGGCCATCCACAATGGCGTCCGGTATGCCGCCGGTGGCGGTGGCGACGGACGGAACACCCGCGAGACCGGCTTCCAGGAAAACGATGCCAAACCCCTCGATGTCTCCCGGTAACTCGAGCACGGGCAGGACAAAGACGTGGGCATTGAAATAGAGACGCAGCAACTCCGCATCCGGTCGCTTGCCCAGCACCCGGACATGCTCCTCCAGTTGATGTTCCCGGATCGCGGCCTCAATTTGCTGTCGCATGCCCTCCTTGTTGTGAATCAGGGATTGCGACCCGTCATCACCCACAATAAGGAATAAGAGATCGGGTATTTCGCGGACGAGGGATGGCATGACGTTGCGCACAAATTCCAGCACGCCCTTGCGGCGGACCAAGCGCCCGACCGTGATCAGGACGCGGCGGCCTTGGCAGGCGGTGATGATGGATTCAGCTCCGGAGGTGGGCGGTCGGTCGAACGGTGCGCTAGCGACGCCTGGCGGAATAATGACACAGCGCGTCGGATCAGCCCCACGCCGTTCGGCGAGATCGGCGGTGAAACGGCTGATGGGGAGCAAGATGTCGGCGCGCCGCAGAAGAAGGCGAGCGATCCAGCGCTGGACACGCCCCCCGGTCGCCAGGTCGCTGCCGTACAAGGGGCACCCCCAGGGGCAACGGAATATACGGGCCAATAACCAGCCCAACGGTGCCGACAGGAGGCTGCCGCAGAGAATCAGGTCAGGCCGCAACGTCCGGCATAGATGCCAACCGCGCCGCAGACAGAAAAATAGATAAGCCGGCACGCCGCGCCGCGGGGCTCGGTGTACCCCGGCCATCGGTGGAGGATTGTCCGCCCAGGCCGTGACCGCTTCGACGGTATGGCCACGCTGCCGCAGCCCCTCAAAAAGATGAGCGATCATGATCTCCATTCCGCCCACGGCAGGCGGGAAGTTCCAGGTAAGCAGGATGAGTTTCATAAGGCGCTTGGTGCGGGAGACATGGGTTCCGGTTCGATCACCTGGCCGCCGATCTCCAACAGGCGAAAATGATTGCCCCAGTCGTCGGGGACGTTGACCACCAGTTCGACGTCCTCGTCATCGACGTCGAAGGGAGCGGGAAAATCGATGGTGTGCGAGAAGCGTCCGCGGTCCAGCCTGTTCGCAAACGAAGCCAGCCGTTCGTCCCCGCGGTAATAGTAAAAGGTAACCTCTTGGGCTGCACGGAAGCGGGGCTCCAGGGTAAGAGTCCACCGGTAGCGGCCGGACGCCATGCCGCGCGGCA
>SLLF01000174.1 GCA_007134175.1 Kiritimatiellia bacterium
GGGAATGGGCGCTTGCGCACTGGTCTTGATCCGCTAGTCGATGGTGACGCACACCCGGCCCGCCCGTTGCCCTAGATCCACCTGGTGAATGAAGCTGAACCCGTCGTTCAACGGTCGCCCACTGTAATTCCACATGGTTGTGGTATTGCCGTCCCGGCGGTTCTCGCCGTCAAAGGTAATGGTGCGTCCGCCCCAAGGCCCGCTTATTTCAGCGCGATCAACTTGGCCACGCAGCGATGTCGTGTCGTAGAAGTTCTGCTCATTCCAGCCGCGCCCACCTCGGCTGCGATAACGCAGCATGTTGCCTTCCAATAGTTTGACTCGTTCCGCTTGAGGCATTTCCGCGGGGATACTCTCCACGCGATCAAATCGAAACGTCGACCAAGCGTTAAAATCACGTTCCTTGCGTCGGGGCGCGGTAATTTCCGCGGCCACGCAGATACGATTTCCGGTGAACGTGAATTCCACCGTGTAGGTCAGCTCGGCTTCATCACGGCGGGCGCGGGCGGTGTACGTGACCGTTTGCGGCTGTTGTGCGGCCGGCCCGTGTTCCACAAATTCCTCAAGGCGTGCCGATGGTCTACCGTAGATCTGCTCAACCGGCCGTGGCCGCACATGAAACGCGCGTCCCACGCGCTGGCCGTTCTCCTTTGGATGGATGTACAAGCGACCGCTCCGGGCTACCCAAGCGTCGAAGTTGGCGTGTTCGTAATAGGCGTGACGTCCTTCGCCCGGTCCACGCGCTAAGGTTGGCAGCCGTGGCCCATCGTCCTCGTCGTCTTCATCGTCTTCTGCGGCCGCGGGGGCACCCGCCCCATGCAATTCACGGGCACGTACCTGGTCCTCCGGGATCAGAAAGTTGATACGAATGACGACCTCGTCGCCTGCTGCCGGCTGCAGAATGACCTGGTCGCGTTCCATCCCGACGAACCGGGCCTCCACCTGGGCACCGCTGGCGCTGGTCCAGGTGGTGACATCGGCCCGGGCGAACCAGGAGGCGCCGACCAGTAGCAGGGTGGCGGCCAGCATACGGGTGTTCATGCTGCTAATGTGCGTGTTCATCGTTCTTTTCCTCGTAAACCGTAATCGTCGCCCGTTGTCGTTGGCCGGTGCCCGGACTAGTCGATGGTAACACACACCCGGCCGGCGCGTTGGCCCAGGTCCACCTGGTGGAGAAAACGGTACCCATCGTTCAGGGGGCGGCCGCTATAGTTCCACATATGCGTGCGGTTGCCGTCCCGCCGGTTTTCCCCGTCAAACGTAATGACCCGTCCCCCCCAGGGGCCGCTGACTTCCGCTCGGTCCACCCGGCCACGCAACGAAATCGTGTCGTAAAAATTCTCTTCCTGCCAGCCGCGCCCGGCCTGGCTGCGATGGCGCAGCACGAGACCCTCCAACAATTTTACCCGTTCAGCTTGAGGCATTTCGGCAGGCACTTCCTTTACGCGGCCGAAACGGAAAGAGGTCCGCGTGGCGAAATTACGCTCCAAACGCCTTGGATTTGTTATTTCCACGGCTACGCAGATACGGTTTCCGGAAAACGTGTATTCCACCGTGTACGTCAGCTCGACTTCATCACGACGCGCACGGGCGGCGAACGCGATCAATTGCGGTTGTTGGACGGCTGGTCCGTGTTCCTCAAACGCCTCCACGCGAGCGGACGGTCTCCCTGAAATCATTTCGGCCGCCCGTGGTCGCACATGAAACGAATTTCCCACGCGTTGACCGTTTTCTTTGGGATGGATATACAAAAGACCGCTGCGGGTTACCCAGGCATCAAAGTGGGCGTGCTGGTAGTAGGCATGGTGCCCTTCGCCTGGCCCGCTGGCCAGGGTTGGCAGCCGTGCCCCGTCGTCATCGTCGTCCTCATCGTCGTCTGCCTGGGGCGCGCCTGCCGCGTGCAATTCGCGGGCGCGCACCTGGTCCTCCGGGATCAGAAAGTTGATCCGAATGACAACCTCGTCGCCTTCGGCGGGCTGCAGAATGACCTGGTCGCGCTCCATGCCGACATACCGCGCCTCCACCTGTGCCCCGCTGACGCTGGTCCAGGTGGTGACATCGGCCCGGGCGAGCCAGGCCACGGTGGCCAGTAACAGGGCGACGGTCAGCGTTCGGACGGTTATACCGCTAGTGCGCTTGCTCATCCTGTTTCTCCTGTGATGCGATCCTACTTCTCCGAGGGCACCGCGATCCCCCGCATAATGGTCCGTTGCGCGAAGAGAAATATGATCAGCGACGGGATGCTGGCGAGCATGATCGAGGCGAATACCGCTGTCCCGGGGGCCTGCAATTGGAATTGCTGCAGCCAGACCGCCAGCACATGCATGCGCTCGTCCGGGCAGACGATAAGCGGATAGAGAAAAGCCATCCATGCGCTGGAAAAGGTTTGGAGCGCCACGACCGCCAGAATGGGTTTGCTCATGGACATGGTGATCTGCCAGAAGATTCGCCACTCGCCGGCGCCGTCAATCATGGCGGCGTCATACAGATCCTTGGGTATCGAATCGAAGAAGCCTTTCAGCAGAAAGATCAGCATCCCGTTGACCAGTTGGGGCAAGACCAGGGCGAAATAGGTGTTCAGCAAGCCCAGGGCGCGGATCACCATGAAGTTGGGGATCATTGCCACCATCGGCGGGAAAGCCA
>SLLF01000232.1 GCA_007134175.1 Kiritimatiellia bacterium
CCGCTCCACGGCGCTGACCATTTCCGAGCACACCATACGGCCGGTTGCCGACCTGCCGGACTTTGATGCACTGGGGGCACATGCACAACAGGGTCGCGAATGGCTGGCCCGGACGGCCCTGATTAAGCTAAACGGCGGACTTGGCACGAGTATGGGGCTGGAGCGCGCCAAATCGCTTCTACCCGCCAAGGACGGACTGACCTTCCTCGACATCATAGCTCGCCAAGTGCTTCAGCTACGCCAAACCTCCGGTGGGAGCGTTCCGTTGTTACTGATGAACAGTTTCGCGACCCAATCCGATTCTCTCCGCGTGCTGGCGGCTTATCCAGAGCTAGCCGCTGGACAAGACGCGATTCCCCTCGACTTCCTGCAAAACCGCGTCCCCAAGCTGTTGGCCGACCAACACATCCCGGCCCAATCCCGTGAGCGGCCGGAACTGACTTGGTGTCCACCGGGTCACGGCGACCTCTACGTCTGCCTGCAGACCACGGGCCTGCTGGAACAACTGTTGGGCGCCGGTTTCCGTTACGCCTTTGTCTCGAATGCCGACAACCTCGGAGCGGTGCCGGATGCGCGTATACCGGGTTACATGGCGGATCGAAACCTCGCTTTCGTCATGGAAGCCACGCGCCGGACACCGGCCGACCGCAAGGGTGGGCACTTGGCCCAAAGCGCCGACGGCCACCTTCTGCTGCGGGAATCGGCCCAGTGTCCGCCGGACGAACAGGAGGCCTTCCAGGACGTCACGCGCCACCGTTATTTCAACACCAACAACTGTTGGCTGGACCTGAAGCAAGTCCATGCCTTTCTGGCGGAGCGGGATGGCATCATGCCGTTACCCGTCATGGTCAATCGCAAGACCCTCGACCCGCGTGATCCGGCATCGCCGCCGGTGATGCAACTAGAGACCGCCATGGGCGCGGCGCTGGGTGCGCTGCCCAACGCCGGGGCCATTGGTGTCCCGCGGACCCGCTTCGCCCCAGTCAAAACCACCAGCGACCTGCTCGCCTTGTGGTCCGATTATTTTGTCGTGGACGATCATTATCATGTCCAGCCGGCCCCGGACCGGCTACACGCTGCACTCGATATCCAACTGGATGGTAACTACTACAAGTTGATTGACGAATTCAGTGCGCGCTTCCCTCGTGGGGCGCCTTCTTTGAAGGCATGCGCGGCGTTATGCGTGGAAGGTGATATCGAATTTGGCGGCAACGTGGCCTGCCGGGGCCACGTGCGTTGTCGCAACCAGAGCCGTTCCCGTGCATCTATTGCGGATAGCACCGTATTGGAGGGTGAAGTCGAGGTGGGCTGATCGAGGCCATCAGCTGCCAACCCCGCTAATGCTGTCCCGTCCCCAACCTGACCGAATTCAGCGCTGGAGCATTGCCCTAGTCGGCCTGATGGCCGGCATTGCCATTCTTTCCTTTGTCCTGCGGCACGCCCTGGCCACGGGGGAAGCCACCCGCCTGCCGGTTTTTGCCTGGGTTCATTTTGCAGGCTACTTGTTTTTCATTATCTCGCCCGTGGAGCTGCTGTACGCGCATATGCTCGCGGCCGACCAGCCCGCTTGGCCCCTCTTCTTAATCGCCGTCGGCACCGCGTGGCTGGCACAGACCATCGACTATGCGATTGGCTTTGCATTCAGTGGCCGCGTGATCGACCAGGTACTCGGACTGCGCAAGTATAAGCGGTACCTGCGCCGGATCGAGCGCTACGGGGGACTGACCATTCTCTTTTTTTGTCTCTTCCCTCTCTCGTCGCCTATCGTCGTGCTGGTGGCGGGCATCATGCGTTATCCGCTGCGTTGGATGTGGTTATTCAGCCTCATCGGCTTGTGCCTGAAATACGCGTTGATGATCGCGTTGCCCTGGTGGAACTGAGCCATTCCGGTTCGCCGCCTAAACCGATTGTTCGATGGCCAGCGAAAGGGCGTGGTAAACAGGCAGATGCAGCTCCTGTATTTCGTGCGTCACGTCGCGCGGCACGCGAATGCAGCAATCACACAACGGCGCCAGCCCCCCACCGGTCCGGCCAGTTAATCCCAGCACCTGCATTCCCTTCGCGCGGGCCACAGCAGCGGCCTGCAGGATGTTCGTGGAGTCGCCCGAGGTGGAAATCGCGATCAGCACGTCCCCTGGCCACCCTAGCACCCATGTCAACTGCGCAAAAGCCGAGCGTCCGGTCACATCGTTGCCAAAGGCCGAGGTGAAGGAAGGAAATCCAGTCATCGGGATGGCGCGGAAGCCCGGCTGGAGCTGCCCCGCAATATCAGCCGGCAGTTTCGCCTGATCTTCGGGCGGCAGTGTGCGCGGGGCGGCAAAGCTCTTCAGCAGCTCTCCGGCCCAATGTTCACAATCCGCCGCGCTCCCGCCATTGCCGCACAGCCACAGCGTGCCGTCACGCGCCAAAACCGCCAGCAGCAACTGCAAGGCCGCATCCAGATCAGCACGAATCGCCCCACATTCCGGGTACCGGCGCACCAATGCATCCAGGGGATGGTCAGTCAAATTCATCTCTTTCTTATAGCGAGGGTTCGTCGGCAGCACAACATCATACTCAGCATTATGGCCGCCCACGAACGCCGCCCCGCAGACGGACGAAGGTGCGCGAGGGCTTGCGCTTCACCCTGCCCCGCACCCCA
>SLLF01000319.1 GCA_007134175.1 Kiritimatiellia bacterium
CATCGGCGCCGGCGGCGGATTTGGCCAAGCGGTAGCCGGTAAACTGGCGGCGGAAGGCGCGACGCTAGCGCTGGGCGATCTGGATATGGCTATGCTGGAACCAGTCGCCAAGTCCGCTCAGCAGCAGGGCGCGGCTAAAGTGGTGACGGGCGCGGTGAACGTGACCGTTGAATCGGAAGTCGAGGCCTTCTTCGGCAACATCAAGGGTGAACTGCGGCAGGCCGACATCCTGCTCTATCTGCCCGGTGTGTCGGTCGCGTCGCCGATCACGGATATGGCGGAAGCCGATTACGACCGGATCGTGGATGTGAACCTGAAGGGGCTGTTCCTGGCGGCGAAGTACTTCCTGCCGTTAACGGTGCCGGACCGGAATCCGCTGCTGGCGTTCATCAGCTCGCAAGCAGCCACGCGCGCCAATCCCAATGCGCCGGTTTACTGCGCGGCCAAGGCGGCCGTTTCGATGCTGGGCCAGGGGCTGGCGCTGCAAGCGATGCCGGGGAATGTGCGCGTAACCGCGTTCAAGCCGGGGCCCGTGGATACCCAGGGCTTCTGGGGCAATCGGCCCGTGCCGCGCGAGAAGTTTATGAAGGCCGACGACGTCGCCGAGGTCATTCGCTTCACGCTGGCGTTGCCGGAATACATCGTGATGCATGAAGTCAGTTTCGAATCGTTCGCGTTTCTCAAGAAGTAAGTAAACAATGGAAGGGAGCACCACAATGGATATACAAAAATGGTTTGATTTGAGTGGTAAGACCGCCTTGGTTACCGGTTCCTCTTCGGGTATCGGGCAGGGCATGGCCAAGGCGCTGGCGGCGGCTGGGGCGGATATTATCAACCTCAGCCTCGCGCTGGATGCGGGTATGACAGACGAAACGGAGACGATCGTAAAAGGGTTGGGGCGCAACTACGCCTTTTATCCCACGGATTTCAGCGCTCGCAAATCCCTCTATGCCAGCATCGAGGCGGTCAAGAAGCAGCACGCAGCGGTTGATATCCTGGTTAACAACGCGGGCACCATCCTGCGCGCGCCGGCGGCTGAGCATTCGGATGAGTACTGGGACAAAGTCATTGAAGTTAACCTGAACAGCCAGTTCATCATCACGCGCGAGTTTGGGCGGGATATGGTCGCCCGCGGTGCCGGCAAGATTATCTTTACCTGTTCCCTGTTGACCTTCCAGGGAGGGATCACGGTTCCCGGTTACGCGGCCAGCAAGTCGGGCGTGGGGCGCTTGGTCATGGCCTTTGCCAATGAATGGGCGGCCAAGGGGGTGAACGTGAACGGAATTGCGCCCGGCTATATAGCCACGGCCAACACCAAGGCCTTGCGCGAGGATGCGGATCGCAGCGCTTCGATCCTGGCCCGGATTCCGGCCGGTCGTTGGGGTGAGCCGGCCGATTTCGGTGGCCCGTGCCTTTTCCTCGCATCGGAAGCCGCGGCGTACATGCACGGCCATGTCATGGCCGTGGACGGCGGGTGGTTAGGCCGATGAAAGCAAGTTTCTATCAAGGTAACCGGACGATCACAGTCAAGGACGTTGAACCACCCGAACCGGGTCCCGGCGAAGTGCGCTTGCGCATGGCCTATTGCGGCATTTGCGGGACCGACGCCCATATTTACCATGGGGCAATGGATAAGCGGGTGTCCATCCCGCAAACCATTGGCCATGAGGCGTCGGGGGTCGTTGAGGCAGTCGGTCCCGATGTGACCGACTGGCAGCCGGGCGATCCCGTGGTGGTGCGCCCGCTCGACAATCGCGGTGAGACGGCGGCGGATCGTGGATTCAGTCACGTCTGCGCCAAGTTGAAGTTTATCGGAATCGATTCGCCCGGCGCGTTCCAGGAATCCTGGGTGGTGCCGGCCTTCACCTTGCACAAGGCCCCGGCTGGATTGGACCTGAAGACAGCGGCGTTGACCGAACCACTGGCGGTGGCGTGCCACGATGTCCGTCTCAGTCGATTGAAAGCGGATGAGTTGGCGGTGGTTATTGGTGGCGGCCCGATCGGCATCTTGGTGGCGCTGGTCGCCCAGGCGGCCGGGGCGCGGGTTATCCTGTCGGAGGTGAACGCCTATCGTTTGTCGTTTGCCCGAGATCTGGGGATTGAAGCCGTCAATCCGATGGACGTCGATCTGCCCGCCTTGTGTCGGGAACGGAGCGGGGGCAGTGGGGCGGATGTGGTGTTCGAGGTGTCCGGAGCCAAGGCGGCGGCGCTCGGCATGACCGATCTGTTGGCGATTCGCGGGCGCATTGTGGTCGTGGCCATTTATCCGCAACCCATCGAAATCAACTTGTTCCATTTCTTCTGGAAGGAACTTCAGATGATCGGGGCGCGCGTGTATGAGCCGGAAGATTATGAGCAGGCGCTGGCGCTTATGGCCCAAAAGGCCTTCCCGGTGGAGCGAATGATTACAGCGGTGTATCCATTGGACCGGATCGGGGATGCCTTTGCCGCGTTGGATGACGGGAGCGATGGCATGAAGACTGTAATCGAATGTCGAGGATCGTAAATACAGGTCTGGGAAGGCACATCTGTCTTGGAAATTGATCATTCCGTGTTGGCTATTGGATATTCTGACTTAAAAATATCATGAATCCACTATCCACCATGAGAAAGCGAGGATAAATCATGAATGATAG
>SLLF01000227.1 GCA_007134175.1 Kiritimatiellia bacterium
CCGAAATCGAGGCGGAAGTCGATCACGATGTGATCGCGTTCCTGACCAACGTGGCCGAGCATGTCGGCCCATCCGCCCGCTATATTCACAAGGGGTTGACTAGTTCCGATGTGCTGGATACGGCGCTGGCGGTGCAGATGCTGCAGGCGATCGATATCCTGATCAAGGACGTGAAACAGGTCCGTAAAGCCGCCGCCGCCCAGGCGCGCCGCTACCAGTATACGCCGATGATCGGCCGCACCCACGGCATTCATGCCGAGCCCCTGACCTTTGGCCTGAAAATGGCGCTGATGTACGACGAATTCGGGCGCGCCCTGGAACGATTGGAGCGCGCCCGCGATAGCGCGCGGGTAGGGCAGCTTTCCGGTGCCGTGGGTACTCATGCGCATCTGGATCCGGCGGTGGAAGCGTATGTCTGCCGGAAACTCAAGTTGAAAGCGGCCACCCTTTCCACCCAGGTGGTGCAGCGTGACCGCCACGCGGAATACGTGACGGCGCTGGCATTGGTGGCGACCTCGGTCGAACGCTGGGCGCAGGAGTTCCGTCATCTGCAGCGAACCGAAGTGCGGGAGACGGAGGAGTTCTTCGGTAAAGGGCAGAAAGGGTCGTCGGCCATGCCCCACAAGCGGAACCCGATTATTGGTGAGCGACTCTGCGGTATGGCCCGCCTGCTGCGCGGTTACGCGCTGACGGCGATGGAAAACGTGCCGCTCTGGCATGAACGCGATATCTCCCACTCATCCGCCGAACGCGTCATCTTGCCCGACGCCACGATCGCGCTGGACTACATGCTGGCGAAACTGGAACGGTTGGTGAAGACCTTGCGGGTAGATAAAGATCGTATGCAGGCCAACCTCGATATGACGCACGGCTTGATCCATTCGCAGCAGGTGCTGCTCAAACTCACCGAGCGTGGCGTCAGCCGCGAAACGGCCTATCACTGGGTCCAGCGCAACGCGATGCAGGCGTGGCAGCAAGGCCGGGACTTCAAGGCACTGCTGCTGGCCGACACGGAAGTGATGGGCGCGATCCAGCCGGACGAACTCGAGCAGGTCTTTGATTTGCAGGTTCACTTCCGCCATGTCGATCGGGCCTTTAAGAAGCTGGGACTGCGCTAGGAGGCAGGACAATGCGTGAGGCAATTGACGGCTTGTACATTACTTTGATTAGCGTCCACGGTTTGATCCGTGGTCAGAATCTGGAGTTGGGGCGTGACGCCGATACCGGCGGGCAGGTGCTCTACGTGGTGGAGCTGGCCGAGGCGCTGGCCCGCCAGGAGGGCGTGGCCCAGGTGGATTTGGTGACCCGTCGGATCGTCGACGACGCCGTCTCAGCCGATTACGCCGAAACGGTGGAAACATGCAGCGACCGTTGCCGGATCGTACGGATTACCGCCGGGCCCGATGAATACCTGCCGAAGGAAATGTTATGGGATCACCTCGACACCTTTGCCGACCAACTCCACGCCTTCTACCGCGAACAGGAGCGCTGGCCGCATCTGATCCATAGCCACTACGCCGATGCCGGCTGGGTGGGGGTACGGTTATCGCAATTAACCGGAATCCCGCTGGTGCACACCGGCCACTCGCTCGGCCGGGTCAAGCGCCACCGGTTGCTGGCCGGCGGGCTGACGCACGACGAGGTGGAAACCCGCTACAACATGTCGCGCCGGATCGACGCGGAGGAGGAGACCCTGGCGGCGGCGGAACGGGTAATCACCAGCACCAATCAGGAAATCGAGCAGCAGTACGAGCTCTACGACTATTATCAGCCCAAGCAGATGCGCGTAATTCCGCCCGGCACCAATCTCCAGACGTTCACCACGCCTGAAGGCGGCGAAAACGACACCCCGCAGTTCCGGGCCCTGACCCGCCATCTGCGCGAACCGCATAAGCGATTAATCCTGGCCTTGTCACGGCCGGACAAGCGCAAGAACATCGAGAAGCTGATCGAAGCTTTCGGCCAGTCGGAAACGCTGCAAGCCCGCGCCAATCTGGTGATTGTGGCCGGTAACCGCGAGGACATTGATGATTTGGACGAAGGTGCACGTGAGGTTTTCTATTCGCTGCTGAATGCGGTGGATCGGTTTGATCTTTACGGCCGGGTGGCCTTGCCCAAGCGGCATGCGCGCGACGACGTGCCGGTGTTCTACCGGATCGCAGCCGCCTTGGGCGGGGTATTTGTCAATCCGGCGCTGACCGAGCCGTTTGGGTTGACCCTGATCGAGGCGGCCGCCTCCGGCTTGCCAATCGTCGCCACGGAAGACGGCGGGCCGCGTGACATCATCAAGAATTGCGATAATGGTTTTCTGGTGAATCCACTGGATGCCAGCGCCATGGCGGCGGCCATCGAGGAGCTGGTGACCGATCCCGACTGTTGGAAGCGGTGCGCACAAAACGGGGTTCAAGGGGTGCGGAAACATTATTCCTGGGATGCCCACGCCGAGCACTACCTCAAGATGGTCCGTTCCGTAATCGAGCGCGCCGAACCGCTGATTCGGGAGCCGGTGGAACGACGCCCCTCCATCTACCGCCAACGCGCCTTCGTCAGCGGGCTGGACCAAAATCTCATCGGCGACGGCGAGGCGCTGTCCCGCCTGACCGATCTGCTGCGCCAGCAGCGCAAGAGTACCAC
>SLLF01000205.1 GCA_007134175.1 Kiritimatiellia bacterium
CCAGTTGCTCACTGATTTCCCGCCGCGTCCGCGCAACCAGTTCCTCAGCCGAGACCGCTTCCCTGATCAGTCGCAGGATCACGCCCGCATCCCGCTTGCGGGCGGGCCGGATGGACTGGTACTCATTGGCATAGATCATGGTGCCGACGCCTTCGTTGGAAAAGACTTCCCCGAGCAAGGCCTCGTCCTGCAGCCCATTGATGAAGTGCACGCGCTGCACGCCCTGTTCGCAGGCGCGCAGACCGTGTTCCCACTGCGAACGCATTTCCGGGGTCCAGCTGCGACCCTCCGCCCGCAGGCAGGCCTTGGCTTCCGCCACGGAAAACTGGGCGCTCAGTGCCCCGGCATCGCCGATGCCGCTGTGGGTTGTGACGAACATCAACTTGTCGGCACTTAGGGCTTGGGCCACGGCCAGGGCCACCTGATCGGAGTTTACCCGATAGGCCCGGCCATTACCGTCCATGCCGACGGGGGGTACGACCGGTACCACCCCGGCTTGCAGCAGTTCGGTAAGAAAGGCCGTGTCGACACGTTCGACCTTTCCGGTATGCTGGAAGTCCTGCCCGCCACGGATACCGGCTGGATGGGCCACCACCGCATTGGTAATGGCTGCCCGCACGTCGGATTCCGCCAGGCCTTGCAGGATGTCGTGGGCATAGCGGTAGGCCGCCAGCAGGGCCAGTTCCAGGGTAGGGCTATCGGTCACGCCCAGCCCGTCCAGGTCGGAGGGGGATTGCCGGGTCTGTTCGGCCAGCGTGACCACGCGCCGACTGGCGCCATGAACGATCAGGCAGTTGATGTTCAAGCTGCGGAGCACGGAGACATCCAGCAGCAGCGTGCGGTAAGTGTCGGCAGACAGCACCGCGCTATCGATGTTCAGCACGAACAAACGATCACGAAACCGGACCATGTAGCCCAGAATCCCCCTTAAATCAGTTGCCTTCATAGGGGTTGACGATACGCCGGTCGGGGGTGGGCTGGCAATCCCAATCCCGAGGAGGGTGTTCCATCTGGAAACGGCAGTATAGTCTCAGCAATCCACGGTGTCCCAGAACACGGTACCCAGCGGGTGCTCCGAATCGCCGGCCGCGTCAGCGGCTTTCCTCAGGCGTGCCCGCAGCTCGCGTAAACGGGTCGATTGGGCGGCGGTGTGGGCGAGGTCGCAGGTCTCCCAGGGGTCCTCGGCCAAGTGGAACAACTCGGTCGCCCGCGGGACGGGGCCGCCGTATTCAATCAGTTTAAATTCCTCGGAGCGGAGGGCGCGGATGGAATTGCGGTAGGCGAAATAAGCGCGGGCGTCGCCGGGTTGTTCCTCGCGAACCGCCCGGCTCCATTCGAGATTGCGCCCTTCCACCTCCGCGGGCGTGTCCGCCCCTGCGGCCCGACAGAGGGACCGGAAGCAATCGAGGTGGAGCACCGAATCGGTGCGCACCGTACCGGCCGGGATGCCGGGACCGGCTACGATCAGCGGCACCCGGATGCTGTGTTCGTACAGGTTCTGTTTACCCATCAGCCCGTGTTCGCCGATGGCGATACCATGGTCGGAGGTGAACACGAAAAGCGTTTCTTCCTCCAGCCCGCGTGCCCGCAACGCGGCCATCACCCGCGCCAGGCCATCGTCAAGATGATGGACCATGGCGTAGTAATCGGCCCGGTGACGGCGGATCTCTTCCGGCGTCCGCGGGCGGGGGGCGAGCCGCTCGTCGCGGACCTCCAGCGCACCGGTGTCGTGCGCCGGATAGGCGCGGAAATTGGGTGGCAGCGGGAGGTCCGCTTGCTCCGCCCTGGCGTGATACCCGGGTGGCGCGGTGCGCGGATCGTGCGGCGCCATCAGCGCGAGGGAGAGGAAGAAGGGGCAGCCGCCGTCATGGCTGCGGATGTAATCCGCCGCGCGGTCGCAGAAGATGTCGGTACTATGGCGCCCGGCATACACGTGATCGCCATCGCGATAATCAACCCGGTTGGATTCTCCCGGCTCGCGGATGACGGGCAGCCGGGCTTCGTAGCGGCCGGTCGGGTCGTGGTGGTGCAAAGGGGTGTTCCACGGATCGTTCATTCCGCTGAAGAAAATTTCGTCGGCATAGGCGAAGCCGCGGTGCAGAGACGCTTTGCCGTTGTGCCATTTTCCGGTGTGAAAGGTGTCGTAGCCGACCTTGCGCAAACATGCTCCAAGCAGGGGGTGCGCGGCGGGGATCTGTTGGCCGTTATGGTGGAGCCGGAAAAGAGACCGCCCCGAGTGTAGCATCGCCCGGCTCGGCGCGCAGACGGCCGGCACTGTGCTGCCGGGCATGAAGGCATGGGTGAAGCGCATACCACGTGCCGCCAACGCGTCGAGGAAGGGGGTTTGGACGCCGGGTGTGCCGCAGACCCCGAGCGCGTCATGGCGGTGGTCGTCCATGACGCAAAGCACGATGTTCGGGCGTCGCTTCATGCCATCCGGTTCTCCAGGCCGGGCGGAACCGGGTCCATGTGGCAGCGGGCTTCATCCAGCGCGGCTTCGTTTTCCGCGCGGATGGCCAGCAGCTCTTCGGTCAGGGTGCGCACCCGTTCAGGCTCGTCAGCGCACCGGTTCCTTGTTTCCGCAGGATCGTCCGGGCGCCGTTCCTCCCGCAACCAGCGTAAGACGTCCGCC
>SLLF01000017.1 GCA_007134175.1 Kiritimatiellia bacterium
CCAACGTTCCACTTCCGCAAGGCCTGAATATCGATGGAATCAACATTCAAGCTGCTATCAGAGGCGAGAAGGGCAAGGTCTGCACAAAGCGGTTCTGGCAATGGAATCGTTACACTCCGCTCGTTACCAGTAATGCAGCCGTGCGAGACGGGGACTGGAAGCTCGTCCGTCCAGCCATAGCAGAATCCATGGCGGTGCCATGCTGCGATCCCTGGCTGAGAATATCCATGTACGAACCGGAACGTCTCATCGAGAACGGACTGATTACCGATCCTGAACCACCCCGTTCTATTCCTGACCCTCCACCACCGGAACTTTACAACATTGCCGACGACCCCCTTGAGGAAGTAAACTTGGCTGGCAGCCATCCAGATATCGCACATCAATTGCTTGTGGAACTAGAGACGTGGTTCGAGGAAGTCGAACAAGAAAGAGCTACCATAGAAGATGAATGGTGGAAGAACCGAACCAATCATTAAGCCTTTGATGCCTCAACGACAAAACGACGCCTAAAAGAAGCTGTTTTCCACTTTGCGATAGAGACCTAAACAGTGTCTATTTTCTTTTCTCTTTCCGTCCGTAAGCGTGTAAGCGTCCGAGCACGCACCCCGTAGCCTCGGGCAGTTGATCGGTTATGCTGAAGCGGGGGTGCGCCGTCGCCTCCGCTAGAAACGCATAGCCGGTTCAGGTTTCCGAGCCATCGCGCCATTCGGTTTCAATAAACGTGTGGTGCGCTCTGGCGGGGATACCGATTTGGTTGCGGTTAAGCAAGTCGGCCAGTATATCCACACAGGCGCGCCCACACTCGGCCCGGTTTATGACGACGCCCGGATAGTTCACTGATCGGTCACCCGGCGCTATATCTAGACAATACCACCGGGGGAGCGGAATCCCCGTCATACCCACCTTGAACAGATCCTCAGCCGGACGCAGCAGGGAGTAGAGACTGATAACGGCCTCGGGACGATGGCGACGGAACCAGGCATCCGCCTGGCTCGCCGACCATACGGGCAGCAGCAGCGGGGGAATGCGACCAAACTTTGCGCTAATACGCTGTTCAGCCAGAAAGGCCGCCAGCCACAAATGGTCCTTGCTGCGTTTGTTGGTATTAAGTATCAAGCCAACCCGGCTCCAGCCCGCCTGGCGAACGTGCGCCAAGAGATCGATCATGGAACGGAAAAAGTCAGGGGTGACCCGATGAATAGAAGGCTGCTCGACAAAATAACCGTAGGCCACCGCTGCAAACCGTTCCCAAGGCAGGGCCAGCGTGATTTGTTTACGGAACAGGGGCGCGATGATAAGGCCGTGGATATCGCGCGTTTGGGCGACTTGCGCAAAACGGTCGCCGTAGATGGCATCGCGGCCAAGCGGTAGACGGTCAATGCGATAGCCCAGTTCAGCGGCTCGTTGGTAAATGCCTTCGTCAAGTTGTTTATAGGGCCACGGCTGGCCTGAATCGTCGCCGATTACATATCCCATAGTCGCCCGCGCTACGGGAGCACGCCGTTTCCGGCTCGCCACGAGCGCCGAGACCAGCGGGTTCGGCCGGTAGCCCATTTTTTGCGCCGTCCGGCATACCTTTTCTGTAGTGGCGGCTGAAATGCGGGAACTGCCACGCAGCGCCAAAGAAACGGTACTCTGATGAACCCCCGCTGCCCGCGCGACCTGAAGCATAGTAACGGGCTCGGGCATGACGTATTCAGTTCTCCGGATGACGACGTCCAGCCCCTTTCGCCCCCCACTGCGGGGGCAGATGCGCGGCCTGAGCAGCCAGAAGGTCCGCCATCAGCGATTGAGCGTCCTCGATGTTGTTGACCAGGGGATCGGTACACAGGGCGCGTAACAGCATGTCGCGGTCACAGGCAACGGCCGCTTCGGCGGTGAGCTCGTGGGTATCCAGAATCTGTTGCTGCAACGCCAACAGGCCGCGCGGCATGGGCCCCATGCGGACGGGTGTGGGGCCGTTCATGTCGAGCGCGCAACGCGCCTCGAGGAAGGCGTCGTCGGCCATGTTGGTGACCGCGCCGCGATTGGGGCAATTGATATAAAAATATTTACCCAACCCCCCCCACATGCTTTCGATGATGTCGGTTGCATGGTCGGCATACTCTTGCTGGAAAAATTCAGCCATCGGTTTTTCGCCTGTAGCATAACGGACGGTTTCGCGGTACCGGTCTTCCATCATTACCTGCCGGTCAGGCGCATCGAAGACCATGATAGGCTCAGGCGCCACCGGCAGGACCCCCGTCCCCTGGAAGAATGTAACATATTCCTTTGCATGCGCAATACGATCCGGGTAGGTCCCGAAAAGATCCATCAGTTTCGCCGCGTAGGCGGGATTATTGCGGTGCTTCGACTTGGCATTATTATCGTTCCGGGTCGCGTCGTTGGTTATTTGTTCATCCAAAAGCCGGCGCCAGCGGGGCAGCATGTTCTGTCCCTGATAGGCAAACTGTGTTACCCACGTGAAATGGTTCACGCCCATGGTATGGAAAACAAGTCTGCGCTCAACAGCCGGCGGGATGCGCGAACATGTCTCATCCACGATCCCCAGCGCCTTCAGGTAGCTCAGCCGGTAGCGCGGTTCGTGCAGACCGTCGCATAAGGCAAAAGAGCGCACGCGGGGGGCGTAACGCATGAGTGCGATGCCCAGCACGGCCGTGGGATTCACCAGATTAATGAGCCAGGCCTCGGGGGCCAGCTTTTCCACATCGCGGACCATCTCCAATGCGCGCGGGACCTCGCGCAGGGATCGGAATATCCCGCCCGGGCCAATGGTATCCCCCGAACACATTCGTATGCCATATTTCCGGGCCACCTCGCAGTCGACGCCGCGATAGTGCGTATTTTTCTCACTAAAGGTCAATATGACGAAATCGGCGTCGGCCAGAACCTCTTGCCGGTTGGTTGAGCCGATCAAGGTGGTGGGCGCCCGGGACTCGTCGATGGCGCGCCGGGCCAGCTCCATCATGTTCGCAAGAACAGCCGGGTCGGTATCCACAAGGGCCAACGTGCCCCCGCGCAGCACCTCGCTCATGACCATATGCCAGATGGCCTTGCGGCCAAAAAAGAAACTTCCTGCACCGATAACCACAATTTTGGGATCAGCCCGCATTATATATATATCCCCTCTAACTTTAACTTATGGCAGCAACATGCGACTTGGAAAGCGATGACCGAACGGAACCGACCTTACCGCCCCCCCCAGGAGCAGCAGGTTGGCCTCATCCAAATGCCGGGCGTGAAGCATGTGCCTGGCCACGTCCGGATCGCCCCATGGCTGGTTCGGGAACAGAATCGTCCCTCCCCGTTGATCGCCCCATACAATCCATTCCGAATTGGTACGGCCTATTGACACCTGGAGCGGGAGGGGCGCATAGCTCGGATACTCGAGGTTTCTCATCCCGTTCATACCGTAGCTGGGGGCCACATGTTCCGGCCGTCTGGTGCTGAGCGGATTGTCGCGATCCGCCGGACAAGATAGAACCGTCCCCACAGGCTGACGTGCCGGTTGAATCGATAGATTTTCATAGCCCAAATACGGCCCGATGTCGGTCCACCACTGGCCTCGCTCCTCCCAGGGCCGCTGACTGGAAAGCCTGCAGGCGAGGGGTACGTATCCGCGATGGTCGGCCGCAAATTGCATCATGCCCACATGCATCTGGCGCAAGTTCCCACTGCAGACTACTTGTTGAGCGCGCCCGCGGGCGATACCCAGGCTCGGTATGACCAGAGACACCAGCAAACCGATGATTGCGATGACGACCAATAGCTCTACCAACGTAAATCCGGATCGGGTTGATATTGCGTCACGCATCTTAAAACCACTCAATTCTGCCGGTTACAATATGACCGGTCGTGAAGACCTCCAAGGTGTGTCCGCCCGAGCAGATCGTCCACCAGCGAAACGCAACCCAGATACTATAGGCGGCGTCAAAAAGCCCGCCCTCCACCGCCAGGCGATCAATGTTTGGCGTACGGACCGGGAAGCAACCACGATACCCCAACCTGCCGTTCCTCGACTGATCCATCGTGATCAGCAGGATATTGCGCAACCCGGAAACCCTACATTTCAATTCGACGCCGCAATCCCCAAAGCATGAATCCACCACCAAGCAAGAGCAGCGTGGTGGTCGGCTCGGGAATCACGACTGCATCCCACGTGGTCCCCACGCGCATTTCCCCGAAGAAGACTTCAGAATTGGTGTCACCGCCAAACGTGTTAAGACGAAAACCAAGCCGGTTGAAGTTGAGGTCTTCTCCTGGCCGCGAATTCGCCGTGAGTGCCCGGCTCTCAACCGACCCGCTCGGTTCCAGGGCCGAATCGGGATTGGCATAAACATGCACATGGGAATACTCCGTGCCGTTCCAGTCCAGATGCACGACAATCAAATGCGTCTGGTCGTCCCGGGTGTCCACGGCGGGGTCCACGTTGGTTTCGCTCCCGTCGCTGCGGGCTCGCACATGCCCATCATGACGCAAGGCCGCTCCCGGCGCATCCACATCATAATCTCCGCCATTTACAACCCAGAGCTGATTGTACCAGGAATTGATATCGTTCGGGGTGCTGCTTTGGTACAGGAAGGAGATGAAGATATCCTCGCCCCCCGCGTCAAAGCCGCGGGACAGCGCGTGATTTACCCCGACGTTCGGCGCCTTGATGGCCTTGCCGGACGCATTGGACATGGACACATTGCCATGCTGGTAATTCAGACTGACGCTACTGACAATGTAATCCCTTGCCTGAAACCAGTTACTACTCCATCCGGTGCCCCCGGACTTGTTTGCCATTCCCTCGCCCACTGTATAATCAAAGCCCTCGTAGGCGATCAGGGTACCTTGGGCGGATAGCGTCAGCAACGCCATGGCGCCGCAAAAAACGCCGCCCAAGAATTTCTGTTTCACGCTGATTCGATCTGTCTTCATGTCATCTCCCCTATGGTTATCGTTCTTATCTTCCGCACGAAACACACCGCAATTATCATCTTCATCAACTTTATCCCATCCCATTCTGTTCGCAATCCCGAATCCATTCATATCATTGCACAGCCGCGGCGGCCGACGCGCCCGCGGCATGCAATCTCACGATCCAAGGCCGCAGCTCGGCGACTGCCGCATCCAGCGTACCCGGGCGCGGCCGGGACCAGGACGCGGATTGCATGCGGTCCGCGATCTTACGAACGCGGGCCGCGGCTTCGGTCTCTGGCGCGCCGTCCGCCAGCCGTGTGGCCCATTCCAGGAGGCGGTAATCCTGAATGGCCAGGCGCCAGGCCATGAGGCGGACGCTGTACACCGGGCCGTCCTGGCCCTCATAGAGCAAGGCGTACTTGTTGACTGCGGGGTCGTCGTTCCAGAGCGAGGTGCCATAATGGATGGCCAGGGCGCCGAATGACCAGAGACCGAGGCCTTCATAGCCGCGGCGGAAGGCCTCGGCCCCCATGGCCCGAATGGAAAAGGGCGGAATGTTGCGCGCGTAAACCATGTAGGAAGAGAAACGGTTGGTTCCGGTTGCCCGCGCCCGCGCCAGGACCTCCTCCTGGTCCGCGCGCATATTGAGCTTGGGCACCCACAGATTGACATACGGGGCAATGGCTTCGGCCACTCCCGGCTCGGTGCGCGAATAGATGGTCACAAGACGGCGCTGCTCGGGATCGGCCTCGAGGAACAGCTTGCCGGCGGCAATCACGTTTGTCTGCTTTTCACCCTCCTTGACCTCATCCTCGATGTACCAGACGAAGTTCTCGACCGTCACCCCCCGCTCCTCGAAAAACCGGCGGACCTGGCCGATAAAATACGCGAAGTTCTCCCGCTCGACGGGGCTCGGCGGCCTGGGTTCGCTCAGGCCCGCGCCGCCCCCGAGCCGCCGCGGCCAGTGGTGCCCATAACGCACCTGCAATACATAGAGCGCCTCCGGCCCAAAGTCCGCGATCCAGGGTTCCAGCGCGCTCAGGTCGGGGCCCTTGATGGCTCGTCCCTCGGCATCATATTCGACGGAGTTGAAGTTCAAATAGGGGAAATAGATTTGGGGGGTGTTTATTTGAAACGCCCGCAGCATTCGCAGGTAGCATTCCTGCTCATGAACAAATGGCGCCCGTCCGCCATAGAAACCGCGGGGATGTTCGGGCCGGTAGGGGTCGGCGACCCACGCCTGGGCATAAGGCCTGGGCCCCTGCGGCACCTCAGCGGGCAGCACACGCAGGGTCAATGGGACTTGCCGGGCGGTTTTCTGTTCGGCGAGGACGCGCACATCAAGCGGAATCGTCCATTCGCCGGGCGCCAGGCCGGTCGTGTTCACCTGCAACCACAACACGCCATTCCCCTCGCGCGGCACGGCGATGGCATCCTCGTAGCGCAGCCGCCGCAAGACATCCCGGCGCACCTGCCCTGCCAGTTGAATCTCGCAGGCCGCATACAATTCGAGGTGGTCAGCGACGGGCGCCCTGGCGCCCGTTCCCGCATGCACCAACATTTGATCGAGCACCGGACCGCGCCGGCGCTGCCGGGACTCCTCGTTGATCCGGCCCGGCACAACGCGAACTTGCGACAGCGGGCGGCCGCCGGGATGAGCCAGCGCGAACGCCCGCGAAACATGTTCCGCCTGGAAAGCCTCGATCACAATTTCCTCCATGGGCGCGTCTTCCGGTCCCGGGAGCTCATCCCCGCCCGGCAACCCCAAAGGGGCAACTTCCCACAGGACCAGACCCGCGGTGGCCCACGTGGTTTCCCGCAGGGTCCGGCGCGCGGCATCCGCCGCCGCGGAAAAGGCCCGCCAGGAAGACTCATCCCGGACGGAGTCCGCCAGGACCTCGAGCGCGCGCGCCGCGTCGCTGTTCCGCCAGGCCGCCGGTGCCGAGGCCGCCAGGGCCTCCCAATCGCGGCGGGCGGCCGCTGCGAATGAGCCGATGACGCCCTCCGCAAAGACCTCCGGATGGTGGAAGCGCGGCCCCGTGGGGGTCCATGTTTGATGGGTCACCGGACCGCTAGTGGTGCGGGTGACGTTAAAGGCAAGTCGGTCCCCCGGTTGGAAACCATCGGCCCGTCCAATACCGGCCAGCGGAATCACCATCCGCGCGGTCCACGCCGAATCCCCGATCGTCGCCTCGTGCCGCCAGTCACTGTCGAAATCGGTTGCATCCATGCCAATGGCGTTGTCATAACTCGTCCCCCCGGGTTCCAACGCAAAATGATAATACGTTTCATGGCGTCCCCAAGGGGCGATGAAAAACTCCACCGCCTCATATCCCATCCCCCAGTGGATGGCATCGGGTCCATAATTCTCAAGTCGATAGCGGCTTTGGTCCTCGGGGTGCGCGGCAACAATCTCAACGAACAGATGCAGGCCGTCCGTCGCGATGGTGAAACGGGTCTCCGGCGCCGCCTCCTCGCCCCCCAGGCGATCCGTAAATTCCCCGTATACGGCCGGCGTCACATCGGCGCCGTAGGGGATCAAGGCTACCCTGGGGGCACGGGCCTCCGCGCCCACATCGCCAACCGTCCAGCCGCTCAAAAGAGATAGGGCTACCAACGTTTGTAACAGCACCTTTCGCATTCCGACACCTCCGCATTTCGTGATTCCACTGTGTTAGTGGAAATCTAGGGACGAACGCCATAGTCGGCAACATTCAACATGGTCATATCAATGCATCAACGATTTAACCAAGTGTAGCACACAATCTTGACCCTTATTCTCGACCCAGCCTCCGGGCATGGCGGCACTCGGCTTGGCCTCGGCCTTCTCGAAGATAAGTGAGAGGGGAAATTGATTTGGTTATAGGGTGGGAGGGACAGAAAGAGATAACCAGGCTTAAAAGTTTTAGCATTCGCCAGCCGCCTCGTCCCGCGGCTCGAAACGATCGCAGGTATCCGTGGCTTCCACTTCGCGACGGTGTACATGGCACCACTGGGTGAACGGGTTGACCACGTAATGGGCACAGTACCGGCATAGTCGCTTGTGCTCGTCCGATGCGAACACGTTCGGTTCCGGGGACCGATCCGATTCATCGAAAACGGCCGGTCCGGCGGCGCGCGTCTTGAACGGGACCTGATCCTCCTGCTCATAGCGGTGACCGCAGGCGGCACAGGTAAAGGCGTCCCCGACCCGGGTGAACCCCTCGTAGATCGGCTGCCGAACCACTAACGTGTCCGCGCCGCATACGGTGCAAACAATCTCATTACCCGGCGTGGTCATGATCGTTACGCTTGATCAACCCGGCTCATACCGCTCCCGCCAACATTGCCCGGTAGGCCGCCGCGCGCTCATCCAATGCTTCGCGCGTCAAATGAACCAACCGTTCCAGGCTGAAAGACTCCACCGCGAACGACGCCGCCACGGTACCCAGCAACATGGCCTGTCGCAACCGCTGCGGCGTTACTTCCCCGCCAGCCGCCAAGGCCCCCATCAAGCCGCCGGCAAAGGCATCACCCGCACCGGTGGGATCCACCACCTCACGCAGCGGATAGGCCGGCAAGAGCACGATACCGTCGGATCCGAATAACATGCTGCCGTGCTCGCCTTTTTTGATCAGCACGTAACGCGGCCCCATGGCCAGCAAGCGCTCGGCGGCCACCGGCAACCCGTGCACCCCGGTCAGTGCGCGTGCTTCCGACTCGTTCAAGGTCAGCAGGTCCACCCGCCCAATCATTTCCTCCAGGTTGTCGCGCTGGATGTTGATCCACAAATCCATCGTATCCATGGCGACAAAGCGCGGTTGCGTCATCTGGTCCAATACCCGGCGCTGCAGGTCCGGTCCGATATTGGCCAGGAACAAGAACGGAGCGCGACGATAGGTGGCCGGTAGATCAGGGTTAAAATCCTCCAGCACATTCAGCTCCGTCGCCAGCGTGCGGCGCTCGTCCATGTTCGTCATGTACTCGCCGCTCCAGCGAAACGTTTGGCCGGGCACCGTTTGCAGACCAGCCAGATCGATATCGAGGTCATCAAACCGCGCACGGGCTGCACGGGGCAGATCCTCGCCCACCACGCCGACCATACCGGTGCGGGTAAAACGCGAGGCCGTGGCACAAGCGAAACTGGCCGATCCGCCCAGCACCTCCTGCCGGCGGGCCTGCGGGGTAATAATGGTGTCGATACCAATCGTGCCGACCACCACGAGATCAACGTCAGGCGTCGCCATCCAACAGGTCCTCCTGCGGCCCGGCCTCGCCGACCAGCTCCTTCACCTGCACGCGGATATGCTTGATGTTCGTCAACCCCATGTTTTGCTGCAAACTGTCGCGTACCCGCTCCTGCAGCAACTGGCACAGTTCGGGGATTTGCGTACCGGCCCTGATCCGGAGCTCCAGATCGATGTCGATTGAGCGGCCGCGCGCGTGCACGCAGGGTTTCAGCGACACAATAGCCGCGAACTCGTCACCGATCTTACCGATAAATTCGTTCACCGCCCGCAGCAGAATGGAAACGGTCGTGCCGTTGTGCTGGAAGGACAAATACGGTTCACCGTGCGCCCGTCCGACGCAACCGCTGACCACATGGACCAGCACCAGCGCGATCACGCCCAGTCCCGCCAGCAATCCCCAGCCGCGCTCTTCACGCCAATCTGCCAGGCACTGCGCCCAGTGGTCCGGATAGTAGGCCATGTGAATCATGGCCACACCCAACCCCAGCAACAGCACCAGCAAAGCCAACCCGGTCACGATATGGACAAATCGTCTCATTGCTATCTCCTTCGTCACGAACGGTCGGTAGACCGCTCCTTACGGTTATCTTTTCGGGGGGGCTACAAACGTACCTTCCGCCAGGTACTCGTCAAGAAACTTGGTGGTGTATTCACCCCGCGCGAACCGCGAGTCCAGCAGTACGGCAATGCCCAATGGCACTGTGGTGTGCGGCCCCTCAATCGCAAACTCGTTCAACGCCCGCACCATGCGCTGGATCGCTTGTGTCCGGTCAGGCGCATGCACCACCAGTTTGCCGATCATACTGTCGTAATACGGCGAAATATCGTAGCCGGAATAGACGTGCGACTCGATGCGCACACCGGCGCCGCCCGGGAAATGCACCCACTGCACATGGCCCGGTGACGGGGTGAATTGGCGATACGGATCCTCGGCATTGATGCGAAATTCGATGGAATGGCCATCCAGCTTGACATCCTTCTGGGCAAACGACAGTGGTTCCCCGGACGCCACTCGGATCTGTTCCTTGATCAGGTCGACCCCGGTGATTTCCTCGCTGACCGGGTGTTCAACCTGAATGCGCGTATTCATTTCCATAAAGTAAAACTCGTTCGCGGCCGCATCATACAGAAACTCAATGGTTCCGGCATTGCGGTACTTGACCGCCTCGGCGATCTTGACGGCGGCGCGATGAATGCGCTTGCGGGTATCCGCATCCAGGATGGGGCTCGGCGCTTCCTCGATGAGCTTCTGATGCCGTCGTTGTATACTGCAATCGCGCTCGCCCAGGTGCAGCACGTGACCGTGATGGTCGGCAATAA
>SLLF01000326.1 GCA_007134175.1 Kiritimatiellia bacterium
ATAGTAACGCAATACCCCTGCACTGGCAAGATTTCACTTGGCGATGATAATGGAGTTGTCTATGTAGGGGTAACCGACAACGGTCCCAAGCATGACGCTACCGCAATATAAAATTCCGCTAAAACGCCGGAGCGGGCAGACACCTTTCCGACAACGCGTATGGAAGGGAGGCACCACGTGGGTCGTGGCGGGCTACTGGCTGGGATTACTGGCCCTAACGCCCAGTTCGCTTTCCGCCGCTATAACAGATGGTCCCGTCACCTATCGGGTCCGTTTTCGCGGCCTGTCCGACCGGGCGCTGGCCCGCGAGGTACGGGCGGTTTCCAATCTGCAGGCGTTGCGTCGGCGCCCCCCCGCATCCCTGCGACAACTGGAACGACGCGTGGAGAGCGACCGGCAGCGCATCCAGGATTTGCTGCGTACCCATGGCTATTACCAATCAACCATTCAGGCGCGACTGGATGCCGCGCGGCAACCGGTACGTATCCGGTTAACCATTGATCCCGGCCCGCAATACCTCTTCCGCGATATCCGTATTCACCTTTCCGCCCCCGACGAAGTGATCGTTCCCCTGCCCCCCCCTGATCAGCTCAACCTGCGTACCGGCCAGCCTGCGCTGGCCCGCGAAGTCGTGCGACTGGATGATCAACTGGTCCGGTTTTTCGCCCATCACGGGTATCCGTTCGCCCGGGTGGTCCAGCGCGAGGTCCGGGTGGAACACCGGGCACACGCCATGGACGTGCACGTGGAGGTTGAACCGGGGCCACGAGCCCGCTTTGGCACCTCAACCTTTCACGGGGTGCAAACAGTGGATGTCGAGTTTTTACGTCAAAAACTGCCTTGGTCGGTTGGGGAACGCTATGATGGTGAAAAAATCCGGATGGGACAGCGCCGGTTGATGAATGCAGATCTTTTTTCCATCGCCCGCGTGCGGCTGGCCGAAAGCCCCGCTGAAGATGGCACGGTGCCCTTGCAGATCGAGGTCCAGGAACGACGTCATCGCTCCATCACCCTGGGGGGCGGCTATCAAAGTGACGAAGGCGCCCGCGCCCGCTTGGGATGGGAACATCGCAACGTGTTCGGGCGCGGCGAACGCGTGCACCTGTTGGGGACGGTTTCTGGGATTGGCTTTGGCGGTATGGCGCGCCTGCGTATACCCGATTGGCAGCGCGCCGACCAGAACCTGACGCTTACCCTGCGGGCCGCGCGCGACGAACCCGATGCCTATCGCAGCCGTCACGGCACCGCCCTGCTCCAACTGGACCGGCCACTAGGACGCGGCCTGACGGGCAGCCTGGGCAGCGGCTACCGCTACGTGGACGTCGAACAAGCGGGTATTGGTGAATATTTCGGTTTGATCTATTTCCCCGCCACGCTGGAGCGGGACCGCAGCGACGATTTATTGGATCCCCGCAACGGCTGGCGCTGGACGACTTCTGCTGCCCCGTACCGCGACCTGCTGGACTCCGGGGTCACCTTTTTCAAGGTGCGCGGGGCGCTGACCGGCTATACGTCCCCGACACCGCAGCAATCGGTGACGCTGGCCGGCCGCCTAGTGGTGGCTACCATGGGCGGGGCCACACGCGATGCCATTCCGGCCGATGAACGGTATTACGCGGGCGGCGGCGGGTCGATCCGTGGCTACCCGTATCAATCCGTAGGGCCACTTACCGATGATGCCGAGCCACTGGGCGGCAAGTCGATCACCCTCCTATCCACCGAGATCCGCTGGCGCTGGACGCGCACCCTGGGTATGGTCGCCTTTGGCGATGGCGGAATGGTATACACCGATAGCGATGCAGGCGATTGGAGCGACTGGCTCTGGGGGGCTGGCTTGGGGCTGCGCTATTTCACCCCCATCGGCCCCCTCCGCCTGGATGTCGCCGTCCCCCTCGACCGCCGCTCCGAAATAGACGACGCTTTCCAGTTCTATATCAGCCTCGGGCAGGCGTTCTAGCCCACCACCGCCTTGACCGGTAAAATAAATCTGCCGACGGCTTGACAGGGCCATGAAGATTAGCTAGTCTGCACCACATTGCGATGCGAGCGTAGCTCAGTGGTAGAGCTCCACCTTGCCAAGGTGGCTGTCGAGGGTTCGAATCCCTTCGCTCGCTCCAATCTTTATTCCGCCGGTGCCAGCCAGCGGTTCAGCAATCGCTCGATTCGTTCGTCCCGCCGGGCGCGTTCGGTTTCCAACGTGGTCCGCAACTGCTGCAACGTCTGCTCGGTACGCTCGATTTCTTCCTCCTGGCGCACGGTGCGCCGTTCGAATTCCTCCCGCAAATGGCTCCGCAGTGCCGCCCGCACAACCTTCCGTTCTTCATCTGATTCCGCCTTGCGCCATTCGTTTATCCACTGACGTGTACGCGTATGCGCTTCTGGGCGCCTCTCCGTCCTTCGCCGTTCGCGGCGGTCCTGAGCCCCGTCCTCATCGCCAAAGTCGCGGCGACCCAAAATATCACGTACCGCGCGGCGCTCTTCTTCATCAAGATCCTGCCAAGTTGCGTAAAAGGCCGGCACAGCCTCCTTCAACTCCTGCTCTATACGGCGCTCCTGCCAACGTCCCCGCAGTGCTAGCCGAAAGGCCCAGGGCTCATTCTCGCGCAATTCAACC
>SLLF01000062.1 GCA_007134175.1 Kiritimatiellia bacterium
CTGGGTGCTCGCCGGTGTAATCACCGCAAACGATACCCCTGCATTTATTAGTGTGGTCAAATAATCCGCATTTCCCCACCCTTCACTCAAAAACATTGGCGTTTTTGACACCAATCTGGGGGATTGAAATTCGCCACCCTCTTCTCAGCCTCTATTCACGCACCTTTACAACAGCGCAATCGGCTCGTGCGGGGGACTTACGGCTTGACCCAGTAGCGGATAATGCAGACAATCCGATCGTAGTGATCGTCCCCTCGAACATCATCGCGGGTACACCGTCGATGCCACAGGAGAGAATTGATGTCCAAATACAATGTACTTTATCTGCACTGCCATGATGCCGGGCGGTATATCGAGCCTTACGGCTATAAGGTGAGCACCCCTAATCTGCAACGCTTGGCGGAGGAAGGGATGCTGTTCCGTCAGGCCCACTGCGCCAACCCGACCTGTTCGCCATCGAGGGCCGCCCTGTTGACCGGACAAGCCGCCCATAGCAGTGGGATGCTGGGACTCGCACACCGTGGCTGGACCCTGAACGATTACGGACAGACCTGGATGAGTGTGCTGCGCGCCCACGGCTACCAAACGGTGCTCACCGGCCAGCAGCACATCACCCATCATACCACCCATCCACCCGAAGTGGCGGGCTACAGCGAGGTCATGGGTACGGATAACGGCTTCGACTCGCCCCCGCAACTGGTTGAGGAATTCCTGTCCCGACGCCCTCAGGACCCGTTCTTTCTCGATGTCGGATTTCACGCCCCGCATCGGACCGGCCGTCTGGGGGATTTCAAGCGTCGCAGCGAACCGAAAGATGATCGCTACCTCATGCCGCCCCCCACCCTGCCCGACACCCCGGAAACCCGCCGGGATTTCGCGCTGTACAGTGCCGCCGTCGAGGATATGGACCAGTCAATGGGGCGCGTCCTGGAATCGCTGGACCGCCATGGCTATCGCGACAACACCTTGGTCATATGTACCACCGACCACGGCATTGCCTTCCCCCACATGAAATGCCGTTTGACCGATCACGGAACGGGCGTAATGCTCATGCTACGCGGACCAGGCGGCTTTAGCGGCGGCCGCGTGACCGACGCACTGGTATCGCATATCGACCTTTTCCCCACGTTATGCGATGTGCTGGACATCGAACATCCTGACTGGCTCCAGGGCCACTCACTGCGGCCGCTGGTGCGCGGTGAAGTCGACACCATACGGGACGCGGTATTCGCCGAGGTCAATTACCATGCCTCCGCCGAACCCATGCGCAGCGTGCGCACGCCACGCTGGAAATATATTCGAAATTATGACGGCTATCCCAGCACGGTACTACCCAACATCGACAACGGAGCCAGCAAGCAATTCCTGTACGACGCGGGCTTGGGCGACCGAGTGCGGCCGGCGGAGGAATTGTACGATTGCTATTTCGATCCACAGGAAGTCTGCAATCGCGCACAAGACGAATCGTGCGCAGCGATTCGACAAGCGCTGGCAGCACGCCTGGATAAATGGATGCGCGAAACAGACGACCCCCTGGTCAATGGAGGCCCCTTACCGGTGTGTCCGGATATGGTACTTACCGATCCGGGAACCTACGATCCTTAAGGGGAGTTTACAAGTGTCACGCTAACAGAAGAAACGGATCTGGTCGAAAAACACCTTGCCCGTTCCGCTCATGAAGATCCGCACATTGGCGGCCACGGCCCGTTCAGGCACTTCCATCTCGAACATATCGTCGGTCAGCGGCGTGGTACCGGAAAACCCTTCTCCCCGTGGCGAGAGCGAAGCATCACACAGCAGGGCGTCGTACTCATCGATAAACGCCACCTGAAGACAAGCCACCCCGTCCAGGTTTTCAGTCCCTATCCGCCCCGCCAGCGTGTAGTAGGCTCCAGGTTGAACCCGTACGGCTTGCTGGAAATAGAGCGCGCCTGGCCGATCATATTCCATGCCCGGAATGCGCTTTCCTCGCGGGTCTTCCCCCCAAATCAACCGTCCCCCGCCCTCGGAAAGACGGGTGGCCAGTATCCAATCGCTGGGCAATCCATCACCGTCGGTATGTTTGAACGACCCGTTTTGCAACCGGTCAAGAAGTGGCCCGCTCCGCTCATAATTCCGGAACCGCCACACCACTTGGCCGTCACCATCCACCTCGAGGACCTGTTGCCGTTGCTGGTCAGAAATCAGCGTGTGCCCATTCGGTAACCGATGTGCCTCGTAGAAATTCGCAAAATAATCGACAGCAAAAGACCAAACCATCTCTTTTCCCGGAGTCACTTCGATTACGCGACTATTCTTGGAATCCGCAATCAGCACGTTGCCGTCCGGCAACCGGTTGGCGTCGCGCGGCCATAGGAGACCTTCGTCATACCGCCAGACCACTTGACCAGCGGCGTCCACTATATCGACACTGTTGTTGTCGGAGTTGGCGATGATGACCTGGCCGCCCTCCAAGGGTTCACAGTTATGCGGACGCTTCAAACCCGGCGCCCCATGCGCCTGTACCTGGCCTTCCCGATCCACCAGCACATAACGGTCATTGTTGCGATCCGTAACCATAAAGCAGTCCGACCGGATGGGATGAATATTATTTGGATAAC
>SLLF01000213.1 GCA_007134175.1 Kiritimatiellia bacterium
CAACCACGTGCCGCCGCGCCAGCAGCGTAGCCAACGCATGCTCCCGCCCGCCTTTACCAACTACAATAAAATCCATAGGGAATTGTTAGTAAGGGGTGGACGGGAAGTCAAGAATTTGCCAACCTGCGCACATGACACGTGATCAGTGGGATGGTTTATGTGCCAGCGCACCCGTTTTACTCGACGGGGCGTGGGGTACGCAACTGCAGGAATATGGATTACCACCCGGCGAGGGGGCGGACGAATGGAACTGCTCGCACCCGGAGGCGGTCGGCGCGGTAGCCCGTTCCTATGTTGAGGCCGGGTCCCGCATTATCTTAACCAACACGTTCGGCGCCAACCCCATCATGCTGGCCCGCCACGGCGCGGCCGACCGGACGGAAGCCATCAACGAAGCCGGCGCCGCCTGCTCGCGGCAAGCCGTCGCCGGCACAGCAACGTTCGTTTTCGGGTCCATCGGCCCGACGGGTCAATTATTGATGATGGGCGACGTCTCGGAAGCGGACATGCTTAAGGGTTTCGAACGACAAGTCGCCGCGCTGCAGGCCGGGGGTGTGGACGGATTTGTAGTTGAGACCATGGCGGCCCTGGACGAAGCGACCCTGGCGGTGCAAGCAGCGGCGGCCACCGGCCTGCCGGTAGTCGCTTCGATGGTCTACGATACGGGCCCTGACAAGGATCGCACCATGATGGGCGTGACGCCGGCTCAAGCCGCTACGGTATTGGCGGCAGCCGGGGCTTGGGCCATCGGCGCCAACTGCGGCCAAGGGCCTGATACCTTTCTCGCCATTGGCCAACAGTACCGCGAGGCCACCAACCTGCCGATCTGGCTGAAACCGAACGCGGGCTTGCCCGAGATGCGCAACGGCCAAGCCGTTTACGATCTGGCACCAAAAGATTTTGCCGCTGCGCTGGACGCCCTGCACAAAGCCGGTGCCATGTTTCTGGGCGGGTGCTGCGGAACGTCGCCAACCTTCATCAAGGCGATCGCGCAGCGTTGGCATTCATGAACTTGAAACTGATCAGTTGCGACGTGCTCTACCGCGAGATGTGCGCCACCATCGCACGTTCGCCCCACCGGGTGGACGCCCAATTCCTGCCGAAAGGATTGCACGATCTGCCGGCGATGCAGATGCGGACTCGACTGCAGGCGGCCATCGACGACGTCCCGGCCCACACGTATGACGCCATTCTGCTGGGGTACGGGCTTTGCAACAATGGGTTGCATCAATTAACGGCCCGTCACACGCCGCTGATACTACCGCGCGCCCACGACTGCATGACCCTTTTTTTCGGTGGCCGCCAGCGCTACCAAACCTATTTTGAAGAGCACCATGGCGTCTATTTCAAAACCAGTGGTTGGATTGAACGTGGCCAGGCCGAGGGCGAACTGAAGCAGCTTTCTATCGGGCACCTGAACGGGATGGACATGACCTACGACGAGATGGTCGAGAAATACGGCGAGGACAACGCCGCCTATCTGTTCGAGACCCTGATTGCCGCGCAGGAGAAATCGTATCGGCAGTACACTTTTATTGAAATGGGCATTGAACCTGACGACCGCTTTGAGTGCCAGACCCGTGAGTTGGCACGGCAAAAGAATTGGGCCTTTGAAAAAATATCCGGCGATCTGTCGTTGATAGCCAATCTGGTAAACGGGGAATGGCCCGACGCCGATTTCCTGCGGGTGGAACCGGGCCACGAAATCGTGGCGCGCTACGACGAGGGCATCGTGACGGCCAAACCGGCGGTCCAGGGATCACCGTGAGCAAAGGCCATCCGTTTAAGGGGATGTAGCGGGCCGAACGCAGCGGAACCCAATGAGCCGGTCGCGTTCCGTTCGCCGGTCTCGTGCCCGGCGGTCCGCAATCGGTGCGGCGCGATGATGGGCCGCCAGCTCGTCGATCGTTTCGCTCTGGAATGAACCGCCACGAAACACCCGCACTTCGCCGGTCGAGGGCCCCGTCGGATTCTCCGTATCTAATTCCATGTAGGCCTTTGGTGAATAGTAGTCCTGGACCCATTCCGCGGCGTTGCCCGCCATGTGGTATAATCCCCAAGGACCTCGCGCGTCTTGCGCCTCGGTGGCACGCAGCCGTCGGAGATCGGGTGGCTGCAGGGCCTGAACATCCCAGGTACCATCCGCTATGCGGATGGTACGTCCGGTTGTCCCGTCACCCGCGGATCGGTTCAACGTCTGTTCAAGGTGCCGCCGGGCACCTTCCCAATTCACCCGTTTCCGGTCGGTCGCCTCGTCACCCCAGGGATAGACCCGGCCGTCCGTCCCGCGGGCAGCGCGTTCCCATTCCGCTTCAGTCGGCAGCCGTTTGCCGCGCCAATTGGCATAGGCGTAGGCGTCAAACCAGTCCACCCCGACCACCGGCTGATCATCGCCGGCCAGGGCGGGGATGCTCCAACCCTGCGGCGTGTGATCCTTTAACGGTGGCGCATCCGGGTGGGCCATGGAGTAATCCCCCTGGCTTTGCACGTATTCGACAAACTCGCGGTACTCCCGGTTGGTCACTTCGTGCTGGTCGATCCAGAACGGATCGAGCCAAATCAGACGCATGGGGAAGTTATCGTCGCGGATGTCCGCTTCCGGATCGCCCATCAGGAAAAGTCCGCCGGGAATATAGACCATACCATCTTCGTTCACTTCCCCGGCCCGCAGATCCTCCGGTTGCGCGGCCTGGTAGGCCGCCAGTATCCGCTCTTTCATGCGCAATATGAAACCGAAATCCATGCCGCGGAAGACCTCCTCTTCCACCTCCGCCCGGCGACGGGCCGCCGGTCCGCCTTCCGCCTGGATCACGCGCTTGATCCAAAACTGGGTTAGCGCCGTTACCTCCCGGGTGGCTCCCATGAAGTCCTCCTGCGCCAGTAGTTGCGGTACGCTCTGGTGAACCAGGCCGGGAATCTCGCGGACCACTTGGCGACGCTGCTCCTGCAGGGTATCGTAATGTTCACGGACGCGCGGATCATCCCCGAAATCACCGCGGGCAATACGCGGGAAGCGCTCCACCAACGCATCAAGTTGCTCCACATAGCGGTCAAAGCGGGCCACGGCTGCGGTCACCGCCGCTAACCATTCGCCATCCATCTTCTGCATACCCCGTTGTAATTGGGCGAGTTCAGCCGCAAACTGTTCGCGCCGCTCGCGCAATACCATGTCGTCCGCACCGTCAGGGCACAGCGCCAGGTACTCGTCAATCAAGGCGACCACCCCGCGGCATTGCGCCTCGCGGTAGGTGTGGTTGGCATCGTAGGTGAACCGTTCCAATGCCTGGCGAAACGAGTGGCAAACGCTGGCGCGCTCAATCCGATCGATGTGCTCGCGTGACAGGGATATTTCGAGATCGATGGTGCCGCGCTTCATCAACAGCTCAACTTCTTCAGCGGTTTCGCTCGTGAGTAAACCTTCGCGTGTCTGACCCGATTTAAGGTGAACCGTAACCATGCGTTCCTCTGGCACTAACCTTTGAGCGGCAGGACTGAGTTCAGACCACTCCACTGCAGAAACCGCAACCGCACTCAGCACCAACCCTAACGATAAACCAATCAACTTTCCACGACTCATGTCCACACTCCACTCAGTCATTCTACTATTTTGCGCACCCTGCCTAAGCCCCACGCTACCGCAGGCGGGGTTGTGAATGCAACATATCCCGCTGGCACGCTGTGGTCTAGTGCGCGATGAAGATACCGCATTGGGTCATTCTCAAAGATCAGGGGCCTGAAGCCGCACCCGCCACTCCTCCGGAATGGGTTGTTTGGTGCCACTGCGTGGATCAAGCCATACATGCACGAGGCGCAGACGCGCCAACGTTTTGCCTGCGGGGTCCACGATTTCGTACACACCATGCAGCGAGGTGGCGCCGAGACGCTCCACCTGCACGGCGATTTTCAAAGGCTGCCCAGGCTGGATCGGCTCGAGAAAGTCGGCCTCGGCATGGACCACCGGCAAGGCGTATTCGCCGGTACGTAACCACTGCGTCCAGGGCAGCCCGCACGCCAGTAAAAAGTGCTCAAACGCCTCCACCGCCAGCGCAAAGGCGCTCGGGAAAAACATCCGACCGGTGGCGTCAGTGTCGCGTAAATGCAAAACGGTTTCGTAGGTGTACGCCTTCATGGTAGGTCCTCCTGCACGCGCGCGATAATTTCGTCCGGCGAATACCAGCGTCCCTGGCCGATACCCCGACAGGCACGGCACGTCGCCGCCCACGCTTCCGGGGAACGCAGGTTACGGAACCAGAAAGGATAGGTCCGGCATTGCCGGGGACGCACCGGATAGATACGGCAACGACCATTAAAAAAACAGCAATCCCCGTTCGGTTCCTCACGCAAACGGGTTCCAACCGCGTCCGACAGGATATACGTTTCCCGCACGGTGTCCTCCGCTTGCCGCAACCAATCCGCCAACACGGCGATCTCCGCATCGGTGATACGCACTACGCCCGGTTCCCCGGTACAACAGTGGCCACAGTCCACGCAGGTGAAGTGAATTCCCTCGCTAAAAAAATACCGGTCCGGGACCATCCCCTACTCCTTGGTTCCGCCCGGATATAGCTCCTGGTTGGTATCCGCCCGGGCAATCTTGAACTGCTCCAAATGAATTTGCGGATCGGCGACAAACGCCATGTGGACGCCGAATTTCTGTTCCAGCTCCACCAGCATGTCTTCATCTTCGGAACGCAGCCGGTCCAGCACCGACGGGTTAACGGTGATGCGCAATGCCAAACCGTCATCACCGCGTTTACCGCGCATGATCTGGCCCAGTCGCCGCTGAATTTCCACGCTCATGCTCAGCGCGGATTTGACTTTGCCGCGACCACGACAGTATGGGCAATCGCTAAAGACGGCCGACCGGATGCTCTCTTCCGCCCGCTGCCGGGTCATTTCAATCAGTCCGAGCTCGGACACGGGCAGCACATTGGTTCGCGCCTTGTCGCGGCGCACCGCTTCCTTGAGGGTACGATAAACGGTGTTCTGATGACGGCGCGCTTTCATATCGATGAAATCGATCACCACGAGCCCCCCGATGTTGCGCAGGCGCAATTGGCGGGCCACTTCCTCGGCCGCTTCCACATTCACCTCCACAATCGCCTCGTCCTGGGTCTTCCCCCCTTTGTGGCGACCGGTGTTGACGTCGATGGCCACCAGGGCTTCGGTCTCGTCGAAAACCAAATAACCGCCGGACTTCAGCCAAACCTTCCGCTGGAAGGCATTTTCCAATTGCCGTTCCACGTCGAAGTGTTCAAAGACCGGGACCGTTCCCTCGTACAGCTTGATCCGATTGCGGCCCCGGCGCGAAATACGCGCCACCAAGTCGCGAATCCGCGCGCATTCCTCCTTGCTGTCAATCACAATGCGGTCGATCTCTTCCGTCAACGAATCCCGCACCACCCGTTCGACAAGATCCGGTTCCTGGTAGAGTCGACACGGCGCAGGCCATTCGCGCATCCCTTCTTCGATCTGCTGCCACGTGGTGACCAGGGCGCGGGTATCGCGGGCAAAACTGATTTGGCGTGCCCCGGCACCGGCTGTGCGTACGATTAACCCCAATTCATCGGGCGCCGGCAGGCGCGCCAGCACTTTCTTCAACCGTTCGCGCTCCTTTGCATCTTCGATCTTCTTCGAGACCCCCTTCAGGCGACTGCCCGGCATCATGACCAAGTAGCGGCCCGGAATGCTGAGATTGGCGGTCACCCGCGGCCCCTTGGTTCCGATAGCGCCTTTGGTCACTTGCACCACAATCTCCGTGCCCACTGGAAATTTTTTTGCCATTTCGCCCGCCGCCTGTTTCTTCTTGCGGCCACGCCCCCGTGAAATCCCTTCCTCCGCCTCCAGGCGGGCGGCGTCTTCGGGAATCATATCCCAATAATGAATAAAGGCATTCTTCTTCTGCCCGATGTCCACGAAAGCCGCCTGTAGCGAATCCTCGACGTTCTGGATCTTCCCCTTGAAAATGCTGCCGACGATGCGGTCCTCGCTTTCGCGCTCGACGAAAAAGCCTTCCAGCTTGCCGTCTTCCATGACCGCTACGCGCGTTTCCAGCACTTCCTTGTTGATGATGATTTCCTTGCCGCTCTTCTTTTTTGATTTAAACATGCGTAAATACTCCAACATGATGAACTCCTAAAACCGGCGTCCGCGCCGGATGATGATGCTTTGCAACAGCCCCAAGGCCAGCATCGTGCTGACCATGAAGGAACCGCCATAACTCATTAAAGGCAGGGGCAAACCGGTGATGGGCATCAGGCCGATCGTCATCGCCACGTTGACAAACACGTGGAAGAAGATCAGTCCCGTAATCCCGGCCGCGATGTAGCGGCCCAGCCGGTCGCGCGCCACCCAGGCGCCACGGATACCGGCAGTCAGGATAATGCCGTACAACACCAGCATGGTCGCACTGCCTGCAAACCCCTTTTCCTCGGCAATCACCGAGTAGATAAAATCGGTCGGGGCCACGGTACGCGGCAGGTAGCCGAGCACGTTCTGGGTCCCTTGTAAATAGCCCTTGCCGGTCAAGCCGCCGGATCCGACGGCAATCTGCGACTGGATCTTGTTCCAACCCGCTCCGAAGGGGTCGCGATCGGCGTCGAGAAAAACTCGTATCCGTTCCCGCTGGTAGTTGCCCAGGCTGACCCAGGCCACCGGCATCAGCAGCAAACCAACCAGCCCCAGTACCAGCAGCCATTTAAAGCGCACGCCACCGACAAAGATAATAACCAGTGCGATAGCCCACAGGGTCATGGCCGTTCCCAAGTCCGGCTGGCGCGCAATCAGGATGAACGGCGCGCCGGCCAAGGCCAGCGCCGCAGCCAGATGGCCGGGATGGTCCGGATCCAGATCGACGCGCGCCCAGTACCGGGCCACTACCAACAGCACCCCCAGCTTGGCGAACTCGGACGGTTGCACCTGGATGTTGAACAGGCTGAGCCAACGGCTGGCGCCATGCACCTGCCGTCCCACAAACAACACCAGCATCAACAGGCCCAAGCTCACACCGTAAATCCACCACGCAGCGCCTGCCACTTGCCGGTAATCGGTCATCGCCAGCGTTATGTAGCCAACCAGCCCCACCAGCACCCACAAGATCTGACGCTGATACATTGCGCTGACCGGCAGATCGACATGTTGGAAGCCGGCACTGTAGATAAAACTCACGCCGGCCACTGCCAAGGCGAGCATCGCCAGCGTCAACCCCCAGTCCTGGCGCAGGATGTGCCACTTTATCGCCGACCAATTCACGAGCCGCCTCCTTGAACCTGCAGCAGTTCCGACAGCAAGCGCTGAACCTTGGGACCGGCCGTCTGACCGCCGGATAAGCCGTCATCGACCATCAAGGCAATGGCGTAGCGGGGGTTGTCGTACGGCGCGAACGCAATCATCCAGGCGTGTTTGCGCCCTTCGTCTTTCGGCCCGAACTCGGCGGTGCCGGTTTTCGCCGCATATACGACTCCTGGCAGGGAAGACGTTCGAGCCGTGCCGCGCTCGCCCATGATCACGTCCCGCATCCCGCCGCGCACCGTAGCAATGGCCGCTGCCGACCAGTTCATCGGTCGCAACGGCTCCGGATCCCGGGGGGCGAATGCCCCGTCGCCGAACGGGCGCTGGCCGCGCACCAGCCGGGGGCGTGGCACGGGCCCGCCATTGGCCAGCGCCGCTGCAACCACCGCCATCTGCAGCGGCGTGACGGTGATGGGGCCCTGACCAATCGACAGGTTAACCGTGTCGCCGTCGCGCCAGGCATCATTGAACGTGCGCCGCTTCCAAGCGTCGTCCGGCAGCAGCCCGCTGACCTCATGGTCCAAGTCAATACCGGTGCGCTGTCCCAGTCCCAGGGCCCGGGCCATGTGATAGATGGCGGGGTAGCCAATCTGGAGCGCGAGCCGGTAGTAGTAGACGTTACACGACCGCTCCAGTGATTGCCGCATATTCAGCGACCCATGTCCACGCCGGTTCCAGCAATGAAAGCGGGCCCGGCCCAATTCGAAATGCCCGGGGCAGTAAAAGACCGCATCCGGAGTGGCCAAATTGTTTTCCAGCGCGGCAATGGCCACAACCGGTTTAAAGATACTGCCCGGCGCGTAGGTCCCGGCTACCGGGCGATGGATTAGTGGACGCCGCGGATCATCCAGCAGGGCTTGCCAGCGGGCAGAGGTAATGGCCGGGATAAACGCGTTGGGATCAAAAGCCGGCTCGCTGACCAGCGCCAGCACGTCACCGGTGCGGGGGTCCAGCACGACTACCGATCCGGGTTCCCCCTCCAGCGCCCGCCGCGCCGCCTCCTGTACCCGGTGGTCCAGCGTGGTCTGCACGTCGTAGCCCGCCCCGGGTTCGCGGAAAGCGAGATCGGCGTGGCGATAGCCCACTGCGTCCACCCGGACCAGCCGGGCGCCTGCGTCGGCGCGCATCAACGTATCGTAGCGTCGTTCCAAGCCCGACCGCCCGGTCATCTCAGGCAGGTAATAATGGAACGGTTCCTCCGGATCCGGCTCCGCGTCGGCCCGGCCGACATACCCGAGCACATGTGCAAATAATTCGTTATGCGGATAGACTCGCACCGCTTCGGTATAGATATCGACACCACGAATGCCCGCCAGCCGTTCCGCCCAACGCCCCAGGGTGCGTTCATCAATGTCGCGCCAGGCAATTAAAGGCATCGGTAACCGCCGGCGGATATGCATTTCAATGTCCGTCCGGGACAGCTCGCGTTCCACGTTCAATTCCTGCGCCCAGGTATCGAGCTGCAGCTCCAGGTGGTCCACGGTACGCACCCAGCCGCCTGGCCGCCGTAATTCCTCAAGGTATACCGCAATATGATGACCGGGCCGGTTATCGGCCAGCACGATGCCGTGGCGGTCATAGAGGCGACCGCGCATTCCCGGCAACCGCACCCGGCGCACACTTTGCCGCAGCTCGTCGTCGCGGTACCGTTCGCCGTGCACCACCTGGATGCGCCACAGCATGACCCCGAGGAAAACGAAGGCCAATGCCATCGCAGCGCTCCAGACGCGCAAGCGTATCTGTTCTCTTACTAGTGCAGTTCTCGCCATGAGGAATCAGAAGATTCCACCAGTCCCAGCAGCTGGTCCATGCGGGCGCATCCGTAGAAGATCAAAGGCGTTACGATCACGCCCAGCAAGGCAGCGCCAGCCACCTTGTGCAGCCCCTGCCCCACGGACAGTGCAATTAAACCGGTAGAGGTTAATAATAGGTACAAAATCAATGTTGAGCCCGCCGCCATCCAGCCACCGAACAGCATGTGGGTGACCGCTTCATGCACAAACACCACATCGCGAAAGCGGGCAATCGACACCGCGAGTAAACAAAAGGCAAACGAGGAGTAGCCGAAAGGAATCAACCCCATGCCGTCCTGGATCAATCCCGCCAGCACCGCCGCCCATAACCAGTCGCGCCGCTCGCGAGCCAGCGCATAATACACCACCACGGCCGCCAACGCCGGCCAGCGGGCTTGCGCCAGCAACACCGCCGCCGGACTCACGGCCTGCAGCAGGGCCGCTGCTATCAGCAGAAACGCCATGACCAACCCGTTCATTGCGAACCTCCCGCACGGGTACGCTGCCGAAGCAGGGCTGCGGCCGGATCGCGGCTTTCCGCCACTATGAAGCAGAAGGTCAACCGCCCAATATCTGCGGCTGGCGCAATTTCCGCCGACTGGTAGAGCCCTCGCGGGTCAGCGGTCACCGACTCCACATGCCCGATCAGCAGACCCGCCGGATAGGTACCCCCCAGCCCCGAGGTAATCACCTCATCACCCGCCCGGATCGCGCGATCTTTATTTATGAAGCGCATGTGCAGCAGCGGCAAACCGCGCGGCGAGAGGCCGCGCCCCGCCACCACTCCGTGCGCGTCTGCGCGCGGCAGCCAGGCCGACACGTTACAGGCGGGATCGGACAACAACCGGACATCCGCCGTCCCGACTGACACATTCAGGGTGTGCCCGACCAGACCGTCCGGCGTCACCACGGCCCGGTCCGTCTCCACGCCCGCCGCAAAACCTTGTCCGACACGGACCACCTGCCACCAACCACTGATCTCGCGCCCGATCACTTCGGCCGGGATCAACTCGCGCTCGGAACGGTGCCAAAACTGCAACTGACGGCGTAGCGCCACGTTTTCATGCTCCAACGCCGCCAGGTAACGCATCTCGCTGCGCAACCGGGTCAGCTCCGCCGCCATACGCCGGTTGTCCGCCGCCAGCTCGCCCAGATTGCGCACCGCCAGCACCCAGTTACGAGCCGCATAGCCGACGCCGGATACCAGCTGCTGCAACGGTGCCAGAAACTCGCGCACGGCCATCTTGCCGCGTAACGACCATGTTTCCGGCATGTTGAGCGCCACCAACAAGGCGG
>SLLF01000382.1 GCA_007134175.1 Kiritimatiellia bacterium
CATTTTCATCACGGGCGGGGTAGTTTCCTCGCTGGGCAAGGGGTTAACGGCGGCTTCGATCGGCCGCCTACTGATCAGTCGTGGGCTATCTATCCGCATGCAGAAACTAGATCCGTACTTGAACGTCGATCCGGGCACGATGAGCCCGTTCCAGCACGGCGAGGTGTTCGTGACCGATGATGGCGCCGAAACGGACCTCGACCTAGGGCACTACGAGCGGTTTACAGGCCAGACCACGTCGCGCAAGAGCAATTTCACCGCCGGCCGCATCTATTGGGAAGTGCTAAAGAAAGAGCGGCGGGGCGATTACCTCGGCGGCACGGTCCAGATGATCCCGCACATTACCGACGAGATCAAAGGCTGTATCCGCGCCCTGGACGAGGACGGCGTGGACGTGATCCTGTGCGAAATCGGCGGCACGGTCGGCGACATCGAGGGACTGACCTTCCTCGAGGCGATCCGCCAGATCGGCTTGGAGGAAGGTCGTGAGAATGTGATGTATGTGCACTTGACCTATGTGCCCTATATCACGGCTGCGGGCGAGGTGAAGACCAAGCCCTCGCAGCAAAGCGTAGCGAAGCTGCGCGAAATCGGTATCCTGCCGGACGCCTTGATTTGCCGGACGGAAGTCGATCTGGGGCCGGATGTGTGCCGCAAACTGTCGCTCTTCTGCAACGTGCCCATCCACGCGGTGATCGTGGAAAAAGACGTGGCCCACAATGTCTATGAACTGCCCGTGGTGCTTTCCGAACAGGGGCTGGACGACTTGATCATGGTCCACTTGCGCCTGGCCCGCCCCCCAGCCAAGCTGGATGAGTGGCGCGCGATGCTGGACCGGCTGATCCATCCGCAGGGACGGGTGAAAATCGGAGTAGTCGGCAAGTACTCGGAATTGCAGGACGCCTATAAATCGATTTTCGAGGCGATTGAACACGGCGGACTGGCCCATGGCCATGCAGTGGATATCGTCAAGATCCCCGCAGAGGAAATGGAAGACGGGACCCAGACCGACCGGGTCACTACGGTGGACGGCTTGCTGGTGCCAGGCGGCTTTGGCGGGCGCGGCGTGGAAGGCAAGATCGAAGCCATCCGGTTGGCACGCGAGAACGGGATCCCGTTTCTGGGCATTTGCCTGGGCATGCAGTGCGCCGTGATTGAATACGCGCGCAATGTCTGTGGCTTGACCGGAGCGCAGTCCACGGAATTCGACAAGCAGACGCCCCATCCAGTCATCTGCCTGATGGAGGAGCAGGAACATGTCAAGGACATGGGCGGCAGCATGCGCCTGGGCGCATCGGTTTCACGGTTGCAGCCCGGCAGCCGGGTGGCTCAGACCTACGGGACCGAAACAATCAAGGAACGGCACCGGCACCGCTACGAGGTGAACCCCGGCTACCATAGCCAACTGGAGGAACACGGCATGACGCTGTGCGGCAAGGATCACGGGGGGCACTTGGTGGAATGTGTCGAGATCACGGGCCACCCGTGGTTTGTCGCAACGCAGTTTCATCCCGAGTTCAAGTCGCAGCCGCTGGTGCCGCACCCCTTGTTCCGCGACTTTATCGGCGCCGCCATCGAGGCCCGCGAACGGCAGCAGGCGTGAGCGCCCCGGACCGACCGCCATGGTCTACGAAAGACCGCGCACTGATCGCGGATCTCACGTTTAAATCCGTGCTGCACGCCGTCCGGCACAACGCACCGCTGCCCATGGTGGTGGCTGATTGCTCCGCCCAACTACAGGCAGCGGGTGCCTGCTTTGTTACCTTGGAACGGGCGGGTCAGCTGCGCGGCTGCATCGGCACAATCGAAGCCACCCGACCACTGGCCGAGGACCTGGTGCATAACGCCTACGCGGCAGCATTAAAAGATCCACGGTTCCCGCCGGTGCAGGAAGACGAGCTGGATGGACTGGATATTTCCGTATCCCTGTTGTCGGCGCCGGAACCGGTGCCGGCCGATGACGAAACCGATCTACAGAATGCGCTGCGACCGGGTTGTGACGGACTGATTATCGCGTCCGCGCGGGGCAGGGCCACTTTTCTACCGGCCGTCTGGGAACAACTGCCGGACCCCGTCGATTTTTTGCAGCAACTCAAGCGCAAGGCCGGCTGGGCACCCCGCGGCTGGCCCCGCGACGCCCGCGCCGCCCGCTACACGGTAGAACGCATTGACACCGGGAAAACAGTTTTACCATGAATGTGGATACGTTGCAGGCTGGCAGCAGGAAAGGTATACCGATGCTTTTTTCCGACCGTTCTAAGCATTGGCAGGACTGTGCGCTCCGGTGCATTTGGGGGTGCTGCCCTTTTTACCGTCTTTATCCCTACCAGCAGCCGGTGCACATTCAAGCAGCGGATCGTCATGGGGCGATAGATGGCCGCCATGGTTTTTTTTACAACCGCATTCCGAAGTGCGCGAATTCGACCGTGGTCGAGGCTTTGGCGACCTTTTCCGGGAAAGTGAGGTCGGACGATAATACGGTTGCCCTAAAGCGCGCATTCGGCAAACCACACCAGTTATCGCACCGCCAGGTCGTCCGGCTCCGTGACCACTGGCTAAAATTCACCTTCGTCCGGAATCCCTACGCGCGGGTGC
>SLLF01000235.1 GCA_007134175.1 Kiritimatiellia bacterium
ATCCGGCTCATGCCGGTCGGGCCTCTCACCTCTTGCGACGGCATGGCATCACCGTGGTACGCGGTGTCAATGCGCCCGAGGGCCATGCCCTAATTGCACCATTTGCCTGCCTGCAGCGAACCGGCCGCCCCATGGTTACCTTGAAGCTGGGGCTTACCCTTGACGGCAAAATAGCCGATCGGCGCGGTCAATCCCGCTGGATCACCGGTCCTGCAGCACGGGAGCAGGTGCAGACGTTGCGACGGCGGGTGGACGCCATCTGGGTCGGTGGCGGCACCGTGCGCGCAGACAATCCCTCGCTTTGGCCACGCCCGGCCAAGGGGCGGACGCCCTGGCGGATCGTACAAGACGGAGCGGGCCACACCTCTCACCGGGCACACGTGTTCACCGATACCCACGCCACCCGCACCTGTATCGCTCTGGACCGGCGCTCGACGGCCCGACAGCGCCAGGCTTTCACGCGTCACGGCGCTTGTGTTATCACCGTGCCGCAAAACCCGGTACGCGCCGTGCAGCGCGTCTGCGCCCAACTGGGCGAGTGGGGTGCGCTGCATATTCTCTGTGAAGGCGGCGGCGAACTCGCAGATGCGTTGCTCCGGGCCCGATGCGTAGACGAGCTGTGGCTCTTCGTCGCACCTAAATTAATGGGCGGTCGCGACAGTATACCGGCAATCGGTGGACGCGGCCGCCTGATGAACGACTTGGAGAATTGGGAATTTGTCGAACCCAAAAGGGTCGGCATTGATTGCTTGTTGCGTGCCCGGCCACGAACCAACCAACGGTGAAAGGAAAACCAATATGTTTACAGGTTTAGTCGAACGAATGGGCGAAATTGTATCGCTGGCGAAGAGTGGTGGGTCCGGGGCACTGGTCCTGCAGGCACACGGCTGGGACCGCCCGGTCACCGTGGGGGAAAGCATCGCCGTGCAAGGGGTCTGCCTGACCGTGACGGGTTGTGACGGCGACCGTCTTTCATTCGATGTGCTAGGCGAGACCTTCCGCTGCACCAATCTCGGAACCAAGGGCCCCGGCCAACCGGTGAATCTGGAACGTGCGTTGCGCGAGGGCGATCCGCTGGGCGGACACATGGTACAGGGCCACGTGGACGATATCGGACGCGTCGCGGCGATTAAGCCGGTCGATCGCGACCATTTGGTCACCATTCAGTGTGGCCCCGACATCCTGCGATACATCGTCTATAAAGGCAGTATAGCGGTCGACGGCATCAGCCTGACCATCGCCGCCGTGGACGAGGCTAGCTTCACCGTCCACATTATCCCGCACACGTGGGACATCACCACTTTTGGCCGTATGCAGGTGGGTGACGAGGTAAACCTCGAAGCCGATCCGCTGGCCAAATATGTCGCCAAAGCGCTGCAGGATAGAACGGATTTAGTGCCTGTACGCTGGGATGACGTCCGCGCCGCCGGCTACGACGCCCTGAAAATCAACTGAGATCATGAGAATCGATACGGAACGCCTCGCCGAACTAAGCGAGCAGCTGCACGCGGAATTAGAGGAGAACCATTACAAGCGCGCAGCGGCTATTGCGCGCAACCTCTCGTCTCCGCGCGTGGCGGATACCTTGACGCAGTTTCCACCCGAAGTGGCCGGGCGCTTACTGGGCGCACTGCCACCGCTGCGCGCTGGGCGAGTGGCTTCTCATTTACCGGCCGATTACAATGCCCAATTGATCCCTTCCTTGCCACAGGCCATAAGCACCCGATTGCTCAATCATATTCCAGCCGACCAGCTGAATGGTGTGCTGGAGTCCCTCAGGCAAGAAGACCGGGAGAAGGCCCTGACGCTGATGGCGCCTGAAAAACGCGCCTTCGCCATGGCGGCGGCCCGCTATGAACCCGACGCGGCCGGGCGGGTCATGTCGCCGCACTTCATCACCGTTCCGGCAGAGATGCTGGTGCGCACCGCGCTGCAAACAGTACTGGATGCCCCCCCGGAAGTAGAACGCACCCCCTATTTGTATGTTCACGACAGCCGGGATCGGTTGGTGGGCGTGGTATCCATCAAGGATCTACTGCGCACGGCACCCGATGCCCCGGTGAAAACGATCATGAACACCACGCCCGTAATGGTGCGCACAACGGATCCGGCACTGGATGCGGCGACCTTGATTCGTAATCGCCGCTTCACCATGCTGCCGGTGGTGAATGAATATGATCAGGTCAATGGTATTATTACCTTTGACGATGCCATGGCCATTCACTCGCGAGAAACCTCCCGTATGATTACGGCGGCCGGTGCGGTAACGGTAGAAGAATCCTTTTTCACGCCACCGACGAAGGCCATTAAAGGCCGCCTGCCTTGGATGGCCGCCAACATCTTCCTGAACATGGGGGCCGTGGCGATTATCACCGGCTTCGAAGAAACGATCGCGACTGTAGCGATTCTGGCGGCCTTCATCCCCATGATCACCGACATGGGCGGCAACGTCGGCATTCAGTCGCTGTCGGTGGCCATTCGCAGCCTGGCGCTGGGCGAGGCGCGCTTGCGTGATCTCGGCAAAGTACTACGGAAGGAAGTGGTCATAGGGATGGTCAACGGCGTTGCACTGGGTCTACTGTTTGCGGTGATCGCTTTCTTCTTGCAAGGCAACGCCTACTTGGCCCTCTTAGCGGGTGTAGCGCTGAGCATTAACGTTCTGGTTGCCGGCTTGGTCGGCGGCGCCCTGCCGTTCCTGGTTCGGGCGGTGGGCAAGGATCCGGCCATGATGACGGGACCCGTCCTGACCACGATCACCGACATTACAGGTGTCAGCATTTATCTTGGCCTGGCGACGGCGTTCATTTTCCGGCTTAGCACGTAATCCTTACCCTGCCATGGAAAACCAGCAAGTCATACGGTCAGCGAGTGTGGTCGGCGGTTGCACGCTGCTAAGCCGCGTGCTCGGTCTGGCGCGCGACATGCTGATGGCCGCCTTCTTCGGGACCTCGCTGCCGATGTCGGCGTTCGTGGTCGCCTTTACCGTGCCCAACCTGTTTCGGCGCCTGTTTGGTGAAGGCGCGCTGTCCGCTGCGTTCGTTCCAGTCTTTATCCAAACCCGGGAAAACGAGGGCGCTGAACCGGCTTGGGCGCTGGCCCGCGATATTCTTTCCATGCTGATTTTGTTTCTAGGGGTCCTGATCACCGTCGCCCTGCTGGTCATCGCCTGGTATCTGCGTCGGCCTGATCTGGCGGAACGGACAGCCCTGACGTTGCCGCTCCTGCAGATCATGCTGCCCTACATGTTATTCATCTGTCTCGCCGCATTGAGCATGGCCCTGCTGAACGCCTACCATCATTTTGCTATTCCGGCCCTGGCACCCAGCGTGCTGAACGCAATCTGGGTGCTGACGTTGCTGGTTATCGTGCCGCGCGTCGGCACTTCGCCGGAGGAACGCATCTTCGCCGTCGCTTGGGCAGTGCTGCTGGCCGGCCTCCTGCAATGGGCGGTGCAATGGCCCAAACTCCACCATTACGGTTACCGCTGCGGCTGGTCGCTGCGCTTTGGGGACGAGCGCGTGCGACGCGTCTTCCGGTTGATGGGACCCGCCTCGCTCGGCATGGCCCTCACGCAGATCAATGTGTTGATCGACCGGTTTCTGGCGCTCTGGTGGATCGGATCGTGGGCACCGGCGGCGTTATTCTTCAGCGAGCGGTTAATTTATTTCCCTCAGGGGATCTTTGCCACCGCCCTCAGTACGGTGCTGCTCCCGGTCTTCTCCGGGCACGCCGCCCGCCAGGATCCCCACCGCATGCTGGATACGATCCAGCATGCGCTGCGCAATTTGCTCTACGTCATGATTCCGGCCGCCATCGGCCTGTGGATACTCGCCCGCCCGATCATCCAACTCCTGTTCGAGGCGCGCGAATTTGGAGCGGCCTCGACCGATCAAACAGCCATTGCGCTTATGTTCTACGCGCCCGGCCTGTTGGTGTTTGGCTTGGGCAAAGTTTTTGTTCCGGCCTTCTACGCGCTCCAGGATACCCGCACACCGGTCAAGGTGGCCGCCGTTGCAGTGGTCTTGAAACTACTGCTCAGCATCACCTTCATTCTCACTTGGCCACGCGAGTGGAAGCACGGGGGCCTAGCCCTCGCCACGGTGATCGGCGAAGCGTTCAACGGCTTGACCCTGGCGGTCCTGCTCCACCGCCGCTTGGGCTCGCCTGGCTGGAGACGTATCGCTACCAGTGCGACTCGCAGCGTATGCGGTGCCGGCTGCATGGCCTTGGCTATTCGAGTGGCTTGGCACGCTGGTTATCCTTGGCTGCAGACGCTGGATGGACCAACCAAGTGGGTTCAGTTTGTGGCGGTAAGCGGTGCCATTGCCATCGGTTGCGCCACCTATTTCGCCGTGACCTGGATGCTCCGCTCACCCGAAATCGAGTCGGTGATCAACGCCTTGCGCCGACGGCTCACCGCCAGCCCAAATCAGGTAAAGGCAAAATAAGATTTCGCACCGGCGGCCATTATTGCTAGACTGTTGGTGGGCGCGACGACTAAGTCGTGCGCCTGTCAAAAGGAGGAATAACTATGGCTCATATTGTTACAGCCGATCAGATCATGTCGAAGAAACTGGTGACGTTGCGTCCGGACATGGACATGATCGCCGCGATGTACCTGTTGTTGAAGCACCGGGTTTCCGGCGCCACCGTGGTGGATCAGGAAGACCGCGTGCTGGGCGTGCTTTCGGAAAAAGATTGCCTGCGCATGTTCGCCAACGGCGCGTACAACGAACTTCCCAGCGCACACGTATCGGATTACATGTCCCGGACCCTGACCACGATTGCACCCGACACAGATCTCTTTACGATCGCGGGTATATTCCTGAAGAGTGCGTTCCGCCGGCTACCGGTGGTCAAAGACGGGAAACTGGTGGGCCAGGTGAGCCGGCGCGACGTGCTGGACGGTAGTCGCGCGGTATGGCTCAGCTCGCCGGTGAAGAAAAAATGGACGGATTCTAAATATATTCCGGATGAAATCCAAGCGCGGCTGGACTCGGATATCCCCGAGATCGCGGACGGTACGCGCTAGCCCAGGTTACGACAAGCCTTGAATCTGCCCCGCAGCATCAATATCGATGCGTTCCGCCGCCGGCTGGGCGGGCAAGCCAGGCATGGTCATGACGTCACCGGTCAACACCACGACGAAGCCGGCGCCGGCGGCCAATTGCACGTCCCGAATGGGCACATCGAAATGGCGCGGGTGCCCGCGCCGTAACGAATCGGTGGAAAAGGAATACGGGGTCTTGGCGATGCAAACCGGCAGCCGACCGTGCCCCTGTGCATCGAGATCCTTGAATTTGCGGCGAATCCGGGCGTCGGCCATGATGTCGTCCGCCCCGTAAATACGCTGGGCAACCGCTTTCACCTTCTCCCACAAGGGCAGATCTTCCTCATACGTCCACTGCATAGCGGGCGGCTCGCCGGCTGTAGCGGCAACCACGGCTCGCGCCAGGTCCTCGGCTCCTGCCGCCCCCTCTTGATGATGAGCCGCAACCACCGCCGGCGTCTGCACTCCCGCACACGCTTTAAGAATCGCCGCGATTTCGTCCTCCGTATCGGAGGCAAACCGGTTGATGGCCACGATCACCGGCAATCCCCAGCCGGCGCAATTCTCCAAATGCTTCATCAAATTGGGCAACCCTTTAACCACGGCCGGAGCGTTGGGTTCCACCAACTGCTCCCTGGCCACGCCCCCGTGCATTTTCAAGGCGCGAACCGTTGCTACCAGCACCACCACCTGGGGGCGCAACCCGGATTGACGGCACTTGATATCAATGAACTTCTCCGCGCCGAGGTCGGCACCGAATCCCGCTTCGGTCACGGCAAAGTCGGCCAAGCGCAACGCCAGCTTGGTAGCCAATACGCTGTTGCAACCATGAGCGATGTTGGCAAACGGACCGCCATGGACGAAAGCGGGACTGCCCGCCAGGGTTTGCACCAGATTGGGCTTGATCGCATCCTTGAGCAGCGCCGCCATGGCCCCCTGCACACGCAGATCGGCTACCGTGACGGGCTGCTTGTCATACGTCAACGCCACTACCATGCGGCCCAAGCGGGCTTTAAGGTCCGCCACCGATTCGGCCAGACAAAGAATCGCCATCACTTCCGACGCTACCGTGATATCGTAGCCACCGGCGCGAACAGGACCATTAGTCGGTCCACCCAATCCCACCACCACCTCGCGCAACGCGCGGTCGTTCATGTCAATCACCCGTTTCCAGGAGATGCGGGTGGGGTCGATACCCAGCGCGTTGCCATAATGCAAGTGGTTGTCAATACAGGCGGCGCAAAGGTTGTGGGCCGCACCGATAGCGTGAAAATCACCGGTAAAATGGAGATTGATATCCTCCATCGGCACCACCTGTGCATAGCCGCCGCCCGCCGCACCGCCCTTGATCCCGAAACAGGGACCCAACGACGGTTCACGAATGCAAACGGCAGCCGAATGGCCCAGCCGATTCAGGGCGTCCGTCAAACCGATGGTCGCGGTCGTCTTGCCTTCCCCGGCCGGTGTTGGCGTGATCGCGGTCACCAGCACAAGCTTGCCGGCCGGGCGGTCCTTCAAGGTATCCAACAAGGATAACGCCAGTTTGGCCTTGAAAGGACCGTATAACTCCATCGCCTCAGCGGGGATCGCCAACTGTTCGCCCAACGCCGCGATGGGCTTCATTTGGTGCGCACGCACAATTTCCAGATCTGACGGGAACGTTTTCATAGATTACCCAACTTGGTTTGAGGCGCGGACCACCTGGCTGCCAGCGCCGGAATGCGATGGCAGGTTTCCGTTTTCAACGCGTGATGTCAACGTCTATTCAGCTCTTTGCGTGCCCATGGGCGCATCGTTTATGCTATAGTACGCAAGTATGAGGCAGCGGGAATCGGTCAATTTATTGGCAACGTTGAAGCGATCAAGGCTACAAACCACAGGTTGGGGACTGGGTCGTTGGCCGGTTGCCGTGTGGCTTGTCATCGGCACCTTCGATGGGCTCGCATCAACGCGGGCAGCACCGGCACCCGTGGAGTTGTACCACCATCAGGCCCGGCACCCGATACATCGCTTTGATCCTATCCGCGTCCCGCGACCCGCGTTTGGCGCGAAACAGGTACCGCTGCGCACCAGTTTCTTTTTGCTGTTGCGGACCGACGATCCCGACGACCGCGTGAAACCGGATTCCGTCACAGTTGAATTGATCCCGGAAGGCGGTACCGCATTCACCATCCTATCGAGCCAACAAGTACCCGCAGTCGGCTACCGTGCCCACCTTTTCGCAGACCGTTTCCGTCGTTATGGAGGCGAAGGGCTGGGCGTCTATATTGAACCGGGCGACGCCGCCCCCCCGCTGCAACCGGGAACACGCTATACCGTAGGGATTCAAGCCGCCACCACGAAGGGCGGAACGCTGCCGGCGGACGCCAACACCTGGTCCTTCACGACGGAAACCGCAACGGATCCGCGCCCGTTGACGATGCGGTTGGACTTGGCGGAACCACCACACGTGGAATGGGAGGGGGAATTTTTCAACGCCATCGCTAAACCGAGTTTCACCACGTCGTCCCGCTCCCGTATCCCGCATTACGAGCTCATCGCAGCCGACCAGCAGCAATTTCCCCGCGCCTGGACACTGCAACGGGATGCCTACCTAGGCGGGTTTGCCCACCGACCCAACCCGTTCAAAGCGTTCCCGAATATCGTACGCGAGAAGGAAACGCGGCGCATCCGTGCCATCGAACGAACCGAGAACGGCGTGCGATTGCTGGTCGAGGATGTTTTCGGCCACGAACAGTACGGTATTCCCAGTGGACGGCCGGTCAGTGCGGATTACCACCCCGGCTATGAAGTACTGATCGCCGACGGCAAAAACAGCGCGCGGGCGGTGGTCATGGAAACCGACGACGCGGCCGCCACGGTGCAGGTGACACCGTTCAGCGATCCCGCAACGGGCTGGCAGTTGGCCTATGAGGGACGATTGCCCGCACGGGAGTATCCGCATGCGCCTGGTCTTTTTCCGCCGGGCGGAACCTACCTCCGCCGGTTCGATCCGGTGGGCACACCGGTCTACTACTGGGGCCGGGTAAACCATGAGTGGGATATCCTGGTAAAACGATACGGGCGCCGGGCTATCCCCCGGTTCGCCGGTGGCATCGGGTGCACGGCACTGGACGGGGCCTCGGGCACCACCGTAAAGGACTACGCCCAATGGCACCAGGTGGTCCGCGACATCACGGGCTACCTGATCGACCGCTACGGCGAGGTGACGCTGACCTGGCCCTGGGTCATTCTAAACGAGCCGGACCTGATGGCCACCTACTGGCGCAACCGGGATTGGGAAGCCCTGCAAAAATTCTATGCGTATACCGCTGATGCGATTCTACGTGCCTTCGAGGATCGGGGTTACGACTCGGACGACGTACGCGTTGGCGGCCTGGAGCTGGGCGCTATCGCCGGCACAAACCTGCGGCTACATGACTTCCTGATCCACTGTTCCCCCCGCGCCACAGGGAATGGGGCCTTGACGTTGAACAAGGCCTATGCGGATGCGCGTTTGGACGGTCAACGCTCCCGGCGGACCGAACGTCTGTGCGGGGCCCATGCAGGGCGGGGTGTGCCGCTCGATTTTCTATCGGTCCACACCTACAACGACGCCCGGATGGCGGCCGCCACCTTGATTCGGGCCAAGGAAATCGCACTGGAAATCGATCCAGACTACTACGTAAACTTGCCGGTGGTCAGCCATGAAACCGTGCCGACCTGGCAACCCATCGCCGATCCCGGGGCAGCAGAAATGTACTTGGGGAACGGTTATTTCACCTCGTGGGCAACCGATTTCAAAAGCCGCTTGCTGCAGCAGGCCGCACGGGACGCGCGCTATGCCTATGGCGGGGAGCTGGTGCTGATGATGTGGCCCGGGCCGGCGCGAAACTTTACCACCATCAATGGCGTGGTTCGATCCTTTCGGGTCGGAAACCGAGATGAACTGGTGCCGAAACCTATTCACCACCTGGTGAACTTGCTCTCCACGACGGGTCCATCGTTCTGGGTCCTGCCACAGCAGGAGTTCGGCACCCGGACGGTAGCGGGCTTCGCTTCACCCACCGACGCGGATTGGCGTGTGGTGCTGTATGCACATGACATCGAGGATACCCAGTCCCGATCCATCGGGACCTTCGCCGTGAACTTGGTCCTGGAAGGCGTACCGGGAAAAGAAGTGCAGGTGACGGAATACCGTTTTGATCGCGATCACAACTCCTACTACCACTTGGCCAGGGAGCTGCGCGACGGCTGGGCCCCTGAACGTTTCCGCTCATACACTGAAGAAGACTTCGCGCGAATCAAGGAAAAGGCAACCTTGACGATCACACACTCGGCAATCGTACCGGTGGTAGCCGGCGAAATTTCCTGGCCTGTACAATTACAAGCCAATGGGGTTAGTTTTCTCGTGGTTAAAGATGCCCGGCTGGATTAAAAAAAGGACTGTTCGCGCAACCAATCGATGTTATCCCGCAGACCCGCTGCCAGGGACACCTCCGGTCGCCACCCGAGTTCCGTTTCGATTTTTGCGATCGAGGCACACATGTGCTGGGTGGAAAATCGCATGCCCCTCTCGTTGGTTTCATCGGGGAACTGGGTGCGGATATCCTGAATCGATGCAAAAGTGATACGGGGCTCGACATCCATCGCCTTTGCCAGTGCCTGTACATAGTCGACCATGCGCAAAGCGAACGGTCCGCCGACATTATAGATCTGGCCGACCGCCCTCGGGTCGCTCGCGGCGTGGATGAAGGCTCGCGCCAAGTCGTTGACATGCCCCGGATGCAGCAACGCTTCTCCGGTACCGGGAATCGGCACACTCTCCGCGGCCCATAGCCGCCGGAAAAATTCCATGGACCGGCCACCCCAACCGTCGAGGGGGATGTCCCCGGCCCCATAGATGTAGCTCATCCGCAAAATGACCGATGGAAACGCCTTTTCCAGAAAGGATTGCATGAGTCGTTGGTCCTGCCGCAATTTATAATTGAACACCACCGGGGGGCCATCATGTTCACACAGCGGTTCCGATTCCAGTGCGGGCAATCGCCGCACGTTTCCGTACACCCCGAGCGAACCGGTGTGAACGTAGACGCCTACGTCCGTTCCGAGGGTATCGATTACAAACGTTAGATCTTCATCATTCAGCACCGTATCGACCACCACATCCCAGCTGCGCCGCCTAAGCAATCCCGCGAACGCCGCACGATCACTTTTGTCACAGACTACGTTCTCCACTCCGTCGCAGGGTACAGCGCGGGAACCCCGGTTCATCAGCCATACCCGATCCCCTTGCTCGAC
>SLLF01000105.1 GCA_007134175.1 Kiritimatiellia bacterium
CGCGTTGGCGGGACTGCTGGTTGAGGGGGTTCTGCTGGACATGGATCACCTGTTCCTTCCCCGCGATGCCCGGATCATTGATTGGGCAGCATGGCAGAAATCGCCTGAGTATCCGGCAACCACATGGTGGATAGATGGGCGCGCGATGCGCCCGCACAAGGAGTATACGATGACGAATTCAGATCGTCCTCAATCAGAGGATGCACGCACGGGGACGGGCGCTTGCGGGCGGACGACAGGGGCAGCATGGCCCATGCCCCCGTCGCCTGCTTCCCCGCGGGAAGGGGTGGCCTCTGCTGACCTTTTGCAGGTGTACACAAAATATCAGGAAACCATGCAGGCCTTCTTGCGATTGCAGGAACAGGTGCTTCATCAGGTGGCAGGCAACGTGCCGCATTCGAGTACCGCTGGGGGGGCTGTTTCGGTACCGGCCAGCGTAGCCGTTGCAACGGAATCGTTCGTGCCAGCGGTCGATGAAGAGGTGCCGCAGCCAGTCGAGGAAGGAGGCGTTGGCGTTGAGGCGCTCGTGATCCAGTTGGTTGCTGAACGGACGGGATACCCGCCGGACATGCTCGGTCAGGATTTGGATTTGGAGGCGGATCTTGGCATTGATTCCATTAAACGGCTGGAAATTTTAAGCGCCTTGCTCAAAACGGTTCCCGCAGGCCATCAGGCGGAAGCCAGTATGGACCAACTTACGAGGGCGCGTACCCTGCGCGAGGTTATTGCCGAATTGGAAAAGGTTTTGTCCGGTACGGACACGTTGGAGCTGCCGGGAGCGCCGGCAGACGCCGTTGAGATAGCAGCGCTTGACCACGCTACGGCCGTCAAGCCTGTGGGACGCTTTATGACGCGACCTGTGGCAAAACCCTTGACTGGCAGGGCGTCAATGCCTGTCGGGAACTATGTCATTGTGGCTGATCCAGCGCCGTTGTTGGAGAAGCTGGTACAAGGGCTTGAGCTGAATGGATGCACGGCCACGATGGTGCCGGCCTCCGTAGACGCGGAACACGTTCCGGAGATCGTCGCAGCCGTGCGGGCGAAGGAGCCGTTTGCCGGCATGATCTTTCTGGCGGGTCATGAGGCGATCGGGTTGCCCGAGTCGGCTGAGGAATGGCGGGCGACGCAGCATTCTCATGTATTCGGTCTATTTCATTACTTGAAGGTGCTGGGCCAGGATTTGGCCGAACGGGGTGGCGGCGTTGTTGCCATCTCGCGCATGGGCGGCGCCTATGGACGGAACGGTGACGTTGGGGTGAGCTCGCCACTCGCCGGCGCGGCGGTTGGCTTGCTAAAGACGTTTGCATTGGAAACGCCGGGCGTATGGGTACGTACCATCGACTTCGGATCTCAATCCGAAGCACACGTGTCCCGGTTGATTATGGCTGAGTTGGCCGCGCCCGATGCCGGGGTTGAGATTGGATATGATAAACAGTGCCAGCGATTCGAGTACGTGCTGGACGTTGCCGATCGTCCTGCTGCAAAAGCCTTTCCTCCTGCATTTCATCCCGAGTCAAATGGGGTGCTGCTGGCCATTGGCGGTGCCCGGGGGATTACCGCTGAGGCCATCATACCGCTGGTTGTGAAAGGGATGCGCGTGATCCTTGTGGGGCGGCATCCGTTGGTCGTGGAAGCGGAGCAGCCCGCCCTGCGTGACGCCAAAGACGAAGCCGCGATCCGCGGCGCGCTGGTTGCAATGAGAAAACAAGATGGCCAAACGGCCACCCCGGCCATGATGGAAGAGGAGCTGCGCGCGATCCTGCGCAATCGTTCGATTCAAGCCACGCTGGAACGATTGGTGTTGTTGGGGGCGGAGCCCGAGTATCACGCGATAGATATGACCGATGAGCAGGCCGTCGGTGAGTTCCTGAATCAGGTTTATCAGAAGTGGGAGCGTATCAATGTGGTGGTCCATGGTGCCGGTATCATTGAGGACAAGTTGCTGGCTGATAAGACGGAGTCATCGTTCCGCCGAGTGTTCAGCGCCAAGGCTGATAGCACGTTCCTGCTGCGTCGGCATTTACGGCCTGAACATCTTAAGGCGGTGGTCCTTTTTGGCTCTGTGGCGGGGCGAACCGGGAACCGGGGACAATGTGACTACGCGGCTGCCAATGAGACTATGAATCGGCAGGCGTTTGAGATGGCGCAGGCGTGGCCTGAAACGCGTATCGTTTGTTTCAATTGGGGGCCGTGGGCATCCACCGGTATGGTATCTGAAGCGGTGCGAAAGCAGTTTGAAGCCCGGGGGGTCGTTCCTATCCCGGCGGAGGCGGGGGCCGCATTTGTATTCGATGAATTGCGAGGGGATGCTCGCGACATTGAGGTCGTCGCCGGGATTTTCCAGTCGCCGCAAGATTCATAGTCTCGCTGGGGCTGTATAGTTTGAAGTTGCGCTGCCAGATGGTAGAGGGAATACTACAGATAAAGGGAAGCATACGTGAACGAGCCAACCATAGCTAAACTCGGTGTGTCGGAACCGATCCAGTCACTGATAGAAAAGGGGAAACAATTGTTAAAGGAGAAGCGCTTGGACGAGGCGCTGCCTGTTTTCCAGCAGATCGTTGCGCAGGAACCGTCCTC
>SLLF01000015.1 GCA_007134175.1 Kiritimatiellia bacterium
CACGTGGTACCATAAGATTCAGCCTTACTGCGCCCGCAGCGGTCCCAGGAAGCCGGGGAATAAGCCAGGGTCCCAGATCGATCTGTCCAACCCCGTGCAGTATGAGCGGGTCCGGGCGTTGGCCGAGGCGTGTGAAGAGCGCGGACTGACCTTCATCGCCTACACCTACCACTATCCGCACGGTATGCGCGACCCGAACCGCTACGGACCGGAGGTGCTGGCCTACCCACCGCTGGTTATGGCCGACGGCACGGTTCAGGAGGACCGGTTCGGCGTGGCCAACTGGGACACCTGGCTTTTCATCACCGGGGCAGCGCTTCAACTGGCCGAAGCCAGCCTCACGCTGCCGATTGCCGCCGTGGGGCTGGACCACGAGCATTTTTCCCGCGGCACCATTTCCTACGACGACGAGGCCTGGGGAGATTTTGCCGCCGCGCACGATCTTGACGCCTCCCTGGCGCCGGAGAAGCGGGGCGGATGGGTGCGGGAAAAGGGTTTACGTGAGACTTACGATCAGTGGTATCAGGCCCGGTGGGACGATATCGTGCGGCGCTGGGTGGAAAGAATTCATGGCATCAACCCGTATTTAAGCATTGCAATCGTGCCCATGCATGGTCGGGAAGATTGGTTTGGGATGCCGTTCCTGCGCCACGCGGGGACGGAGAAAGCGCCAGCCATAATCGATTGCTGGCACCTCTATAACGGTAGCGGTCTGACCGAAGGGGTCAAGCGGTTCGGCGAGCGGGTCAAAGCCTACAACCCCCACAACCTGCATGTGGAATGGCTGCGGCCGGACAGTTACCGGCTGGAGGATATCCCGGTTCAGGTATACCACTGCTTGTTGGAGTTGGACGGCTATTCCAACTGGCACGTATGCCACATAACGGAGCCGGAGAGCCGGGGCCGTACCGAGTCGCCGGAGGAGTTCTGGGCGGCCTATCGCGCGGGGAACACCGCGTTCTTTGCTGACCGGGCCGCCGGGGCGGCAGAACCATCGATCCCGTTCAGGCCGGTAACGCCGATGGTGGCCGGCATGCCGGAGGTGGATGGACCGGTTCCCCAACTGGTCCCGCACGGCGACGGCAGTGGCGAGGACCGCTGGATTCCCAAGCGGGAAGTGCAGCAGGTGCTGATCTATGCCGAGGCGGGTGAACAACTTAGCGGCAAACTGCGTCACCTGGCCGGCGCGCACCGGCCGCTTGGCCTGCAGTACCTGCTGGTCCACCCGGATGGCAGCTGGCTTTACGACAATTCGGTCATGCCCGGCCAGACCCATTCGTTTTCCGTCACGGCCCACGAAACCGGCACCTATGCGCTCTATGTGACGGGTGGCCGCGGGGGACAGGCCTGGTATGCCGTCAAGATCCATAACCCGTGGCACGCCTTTCCGATCACCGACGAAACGCGCCGGGGTTTTCTGTTCTATGACCATTTTGAATTTGACCAGGAAGGGTTCGGTTTCCCGGTGGAGTTATTCCTGAGGCGGAGTGACCCGTCGGCGCCGGCGTCCATCGCGGTGAGGGGGGATCCGATATATGCGGAAGTGGACGGGCATGAACGGCGGCTGGTTATCGGTGAGCATCGGCGCTATGGGTATACTCCGGGCACCCGTACGCCGGAGCGGTATGACGATCCGACGACGTTTGCCCTGCCGGCCGGAGACGATCCTGTTTCCGTGCGTCTTTCCGCTCCGGGGGAGGTGATGCCGGATCAACGCACGCCCCGCTGGCGGGAGTACGAGAAGATCGCGACCCCGTTCCACATACAGGGTGTGAGTTTGACGACCACGGGCGCTGTCCATCCCTATGCGGCTATAGCGCCCGGGCGCATGTTGTTGCCGGCCGAGTAAACCCGCAGGGGGTGACCGGTGCCGACCATCGGTCGGGACGGTCGGCGTCTTTTGTCGGAGCCACTCGGAACCCTCATTTTTTACCTGCGCCGCAAGTGAACCGGAAAGGAGCAGACGATGACGGGAATGAATGTCGGGAAGTTGGCCGGAGGCCCCTGGTTGCTGTGTGTGATCTTATCCTTGGGCGGGCCGGCCCAGGCGGATATCGCGCCCATTGCGGCGTGGGATTTTGAAACGGGGGCTACGTTTCTGGAGCCGTCCAGCACGGGCGCCAATGTGACGGTTTCGGACATCGGGTATGGCACGGGGGCGACGCCCTTCTGGCTGGATTTAACCGAAGATCTTGGAACCACCACCGTGAGTGTGCTTTTGGGTGAATGGCAGCAGGATGATACCGAGGCTGCCGGCGGCGTGCTGAGCCTGACGGCCCGCAGGTCCGGCGGCGACCGTGTGTTTGACCGCTATGTGGAATTCAGCGTGACGCCTTCTAGCGGTTATGTGCTGAACCTTGATGAGTTGCGGCTGGACGGCGGCAAGACGGCAGACCAAAACTTGCTTGTGTTTTGGCGAATGGAGTACCGCATTGGCGATGACGATTGGGTAGATGGTGGCGGAGCCCGTTTTCGAGACAATCAACCCGATTTCGATTTTACCGGCGTGAAGTTGGCATTTGGCGATATCGACAATTTCCCCACGTCGATTTCCGATACCGTGACCTTCCGGTTCTATTC